>JALYUA010000093.1 GCA_030854005.1 Acidobacteriota bacterium | reverse complement strand
CGCTCCAGCACCTGCCCTTCGAAAGAGGTGATCGCGTCGCCGAGGGAGTCGGCGTCGGGAAAGCGCGTCTGCGGGTCCTTCGCGATGGCGCGGTCCAGGATCCCGAGAAGCTCCGGCGGAAGGTCCGGCCGGAACGTCGCCGCTTTCGGAGGCGCCTCGGAGATCACGCGCCTCACCAGTCGCGCGGTGTCCGGGTCGTCGAAGGGGACCTGCCCGGTGAACATTTCGTACAGGAGCACGCCCATCGCGTAGATGTCGGTGCGGATGCTCGGCGCCTCCCCGCGGAGGAGCTCCGGCGCCAGGAACTGGGGCGTTCCCGGGACGGTGTCTTCTTTTTCCCCGCGGTAGACGGCGCTCTCGACGGCGATTCCGAAGTCCATCAACCTCGGCGTGTCGTCGATCCCGACGATCACGTTTTCCGGTTTGAGGTCCCGGTGCAGGACGCCGATGCGGTGCGCCGCCGCCAGCCCCCGGCAGATCTTCTTCGCGATCGCGAGTCCCCGGCCAAGGGGGAGCATGCGCTGCTCGTCTTCCACGTCCTTCAGGGTTCGACCTGGAAGGTACTCCATCGAAACGAACTCTTCGCCGTTCAACTCGACGAGGTCGAAGACGCGGCAGACGTTCTCGTGGGTCACTCGGCGCGACAGGATGATCTCGCGCCGGAGGGTCTCGCGCCGCTCGGGGGAGACGCGATCCGGCCGGATCCGCTTCAAGGCGATGTCGCAGTCGAGCTTCAAGTCGCGGGCGCGGTACACCACGCCCATGCCGCCGAACCCGAGGACGGACTCGATGCGGTACCGGCCTCCGAGGAGGGTGCCCGTGGTCAGGGGACGGTCGGGGCCGGGCGCGGCGTCCAGCGGCCCGGCGGTCGTCGGCGTGTTGCTGTCGCGGGGCACGGTCCGTCGATTCTAACGGGGGCGGCGAACGCGAAGCGGAACCCGCGGGAAGTTCTTTGACTTTCGGTACGCCGAGGGTAAAGATTGACTGACTCACCGCTTTACTTCGCGAGTACTTCAGAGGAGTGCAAAACCGTGAAAAGACCCCGGTTCCGATTGAATCGGATCTCTCTCCCCCTCGCTCTGGTCACCTTCCTCGCCGCCACCCCCGCCTTCCCCGCCGGATTCCAGGTCATGACGCAGGGCGCGAAGGCGACCGGTATGGGGCTCGCGTTCACCGCGGTCGCGGATGACCCCTCCGCGATCTTCTACAACCCCGCGGGCCTCGGCTGGCAGAAGCACTTCGAGGCGCAGATCGGCGCCGAGTTCCTCACCAAGATCAAGGGCGACTTCGAGGGCTCGAACCCCTACCCGGGCGATGGCGTCTCGGATAAACAGCACAAGACGACTTTCGTCGTCCCCAACATCTACGCCGTGGTTCCGCTGACCAACGAGCTCAACTTCGGGCTCGGCATCAACTCGCCTTACGGCCTGGGATTCCGCTGGGACAACCCCGAGACGTTCAGCGGCCGCTTCGTGTCGCAGAACGCGGTCATCCAGACCGTGGACTTGAACCCGGTCATCTCCTTCCAGGCGACGCCGACCTTCTCGGTGGCTCTCGGAGCGGATTACCGCTTCTCCAAAGTTCAGCTCGAGAGAAACAACGCCGCGATCAACCCGTTGACCAACTCGGTCGTGGACGTCGCCCACGTCAAGTTGAACAGCGAGCTCCTGGACAACCATGGATGGGGGTGGAACGCCGGCGTTCTGTTCAAGCCCATTCCGCAGTTCTCCCTCGGCGCCGCCTACCGCAGCCGCATCAAGATCGACTACGAGGGCAAGGCGACGTTCCAGCAGCGCCTGACGAACACCCCGTTCGACGCGCTCGTTGCGCCGCAGATCCCGCAGGGCTCGCATCCGGTCGAAACGGCCATCGAGTTCCCGGCGACGCTGAACCTCGGGACGGCGTTCACGTTTCCCGGCGACTTCCTGGTTTCGCTCGAGGCCGACTGGACGCAGTGGACGAGCTTCAAGACGCTCGACATTCATTTTCCGGACCTGCCCGGCCGGGACCTCCACCGGGACGATGAGTGGCGCAACTCCTGGGCGTATCGGATCGGTCTTCAGAAGAAGTTCGGGGCGATGGCCTTTCGCGCGGGCTACTACCGCGACAAGACGCCCATGCCGACGGAAGACATCGGCCCCTTGCTCGCCGACAACGACCGCGACGGCTACTCCGTCGGCTTCGGCTTCGGCACGGATCGGTGGGGCATCGACGTCTCCGACTTGTATCTGAAGGTTCACGATCGGGACAACCGCGGCCGTTCGAACGACGCGTTTTACGGAACTTTCAAGGAAGCCGTGAACGTATTTGCGTTCAGCCTCCGAGTGGCGTTCTAACCATGGAGACCATGATGAAGAGATCTCTTTTACGGCTCGCGGGCATCGCGGCCGTGGTGGGGCTCTGGGCGGCCGGCGCGCCGGCTCAGACACCGAACTTCAGCAAGTACGTGGCGCTCGGCGACAGCTACGGGGCCGGTTACGGCTCGGGCTGCCTCGTAGCGCGGGAACAGCGGTTCTCTTACCCGGCCCAGCTGGCGAAATCTTTCGGGATCACCGATTTTCAGCAGCCGACGGTCTCCGACCCGGGGATCCCGACCTGCAACGCGATCACGAGCCTGACGCCCACCTTCGGCCCGATCTCGAAGTTCACCGGCAGTCCGACGAACGCCGCGCTCGCGCGCTCGTACGACAACCTTTCGGTGCCCGGATACAAGATCGCGGACGTCTCGGACAAAACGACCGACAACGGCGGCATCGCGGACCTCGTCCTGCGGGGACGCGGCACCCAGCTGAATCAGGCTCTCAGCTTGAACCCCACGTTCATCACTCTCGGGATCATCGGCAACGACATCCTGACCGCCGGCGGCGCGGGGTTCCTGCAGGACGGCGTCACCGCGACTCCGCTGCCGCTTTTTACCGCGAAGTACAACGCGGTCGCCGCTGCTTTGAAAGCGCCCGGACGAACGGGCGTCTTCATCGGAACGCCGGACCCGCGGTTCATACCGCTGGCCTCGACGATTCCCTATTACGTCGTGAATCCGGCGACGCGCCAGCCGGTGCGGGACGCGGCCGGCAACGTCATCCCTCTCCTCGGCTCCCGCGACACCGGCGCCGCCGGCTGCCGGGTCGGTCCGGCCGGGAAGGTTTGCCCGCTCCCCGCGGGAACGCTGGTGACGCTCGGCGCGAACGCCCCTCAGGCGGCGCTCGGCGGCAGCTCGCTGCTCGGACTCGGCTTCGGGATCCCGTGCAGCGTGAACCCGACGCTTCCGCGCTGCGACTTCCCCCTGCCGGACGGCTCCTTCACCCCCCCGGCGACCGTGAACGTCGGCGTGGTGCTCTATCCGGACGAAGTGCTGGCGATCGACCAGCGCGTTCGGGACATGAACGCCGTGATCAAGACCGCCGCCGAGGCGAACGGCTTCAAGTACTTCGACTTCTACGCCCTCTCGCAGGACCTCATGACGAACGGCCGGACGTACGGCGGGATCCACATCTCGACGGCGTTCGTCACGGGTGGCATGTTCGCGTACGGCGAGGCGGTCCACATGTCGCCGATCGGTTACACGATCCTGGCCGACGAGATCGTCCAGTTCATCAACGCTTCTTACGGGACGAACCTCGAGCGTCCGAACATCGCGCAGGCTCTCTTCACGCCGGATGTGCCTCCCGCGGGAACCACTGGGACCATCTCGCTGGCGGCGAGCCTCGATTTCACCGAGGAGATGTGGCGCGGCCTCTTCCGCGCGTTCCCGCTCCAGGACGAGTCCTTCGAGCTCGTGTTCTCGGCGGAGCCCGCAACGGCGGTCGAGCGCGCCGTGCCGGTCGAGCGAGAGCGCGTCATCCGTCTGCCGCGAAAACGGTCGTAAGCGTCGGTTCCTCCGCGGATGGAGACGCCCCGGCGGACAGCCGGGGCGTTTTCTTTTGATGTCGAGCCGCTGGACGGACAGGGCCCACTCTGTTAGATTTCGCCGTCTTTTTGGGGAGTGGTGCTCCATGATGATTCCAGCGACCCAGATTCGAGCCGGGACCCTCGTCATTTACAACGGCGAGCTCCACCGGGTCCACGGGATGGTCCACAAGACCCCGGGGAACCTGCGGGGCTTCGTCCAGGTCAAGATGCGCAACCTCCGCAATGGCTCCATGACCGAGCACCGTTTCGGCTCGACGGACCGCGTCGAGAAGGCCTCCCTCGACGAGAAGGAGATGGAGTACCTCTATTCGGATTCCGCCGGCCACCACTTCATGGATCAGGGCAACTACGACCAGATCACTCTTTCCGACGAGGTGATCGGAGAGCAGATGAAGTACCTCCTGCCCAACACCGTGATTCACGTGGATTTCTACGAGGAGAACCCCGTCGGGATCGAGTTGCCCAACACCGTCAACCTGAAGGTGACGGAGACCTCGCCGGGAATGAAGGGGGCCACCGCCTCGGCCTCGTACAAGCCCGCCGTTCTGGAAACGGGCCTCGAGGTCATGGTCCCGCAGTTCATCGAGGCGGGAACGACCGTCAAGATCGACACGCGCGACGACTCCTACCTGGAGCGCGCCTGATCGCGTAGAAGCGGGGTCTGCCGAGGCTCGTTCCGGCTCCGATTTCTTCGACGCTCTGCTCAAACGGGACCAATCGTCCCACGCCCGGCGACTCATAATGCCCCGCCACGTTAAGTCATTGGAACAGCGTTATTTCCATGCCAGAATTTCTATGCTTTTTTGACATAAACAATTGATTCGGAAGGGCTTTTTTTCTTGACCCGCGTCGACTGCGTCCTGAATAATCGCCGTCATGCAAAAGGTTTCCCTGGCCTCGGCGGCTGCATTGGCCGCCATCCTGTCGATCGCCGTTTCCCAGCCCGCCGAAGCCCGCAGACATCACTCGAAACACCAGGCCCGGAACTCCGCGAGAGCGGGGCATTCCACAGCCGCAGCCGGCCGGCGTTCGCGGGCGTCGGCCGCGCGCTCGTCGTCCCGGCGTTCCCCGGCCCACGGCCGCCACCGGGCGGCGCATCGGGCCCCGAAGAAAACCGTCATCCACCAGGACGCCGAGGGGCGGGTGGTCGTGGAGCGCTTGAGCCCGGCGCCGCGGCCTTCGACCGCGACCGCCACCGCGATCGCCCTTCCCGCCGGGTCGCCCGTCCCCGAGATGCAGAACTACCCCCCGGCGCCGTGCGACCCGCAGGACGTCGTCCTCGACGCCCACATGCACCTGGCGGCGACGGATGGCCCGGAGGACCAGGGCGCCGAGTCGGCGGAGCTCACCGAGGATCCGGTGGCGACCGCGGAGCCGGTAAAGACCGGGGCGGGCGCGAGCTTGAGCCGGATCGCCCGAAAGCTGAAGTCGTTTCTCAGGCCGAAATCCGGCGAATCCGATGTCCGGCCGTCCGACGTCGACCTGACCTCCCTCATCTCGGAAAGCTTTCTGATCCCGGTCGAAGGGGTGGATGCGAAGCGTCTCCAGGATTCCTTCCTGGCGTCGCGCGGCAGCCACGCCCAGCACCTGGCGATCGACATCGGCGCCCCGCGGGGAACCCCCATCCTGGCCACGACCGATGGAGAGATCACGCGCATCTCCAAGGAGCGGCGCGGCGGCAACGCGATCTACCAGAAGGACTCGACGGGCCAGTACCTCCTGTTCTACTGCCACCTGTCCCGCTACGCCGACGGCATCGAGAGCGGCAGGCGCGTCCGCAAGGGAGAGGTGATCGGGTACGTCGGCTCGACCGGGCACGTCATCGGCGGCCCGCACCTGCACTTTTCGATCACCCGGGTGCCGGAAGACACCGCGAACTTCCGAAAGGGCCTGGCGATTAATCCCTACCTGCTGTTTCTGGCAAACGTCCCGTAGCGGTAGGCGGACCCGCCGCTCTTCTGTCTGGCTGAGAGCTGACCGCTGAGAACTGACAGCCTTTCAAATTCTCGCCACGTCCCCCGCGGCGAAGAGCCGGTCGATCCAGAGGTTGGTCAGCTTTTCCGAAACGGTGTTCTGGCGCAGCCGCGCGGCGAGGTTGTCCCAGTCCATCTCGTCGAGCACCTGGTCCTGGTTGAAGCAGGAGAAGACGATCTCCTTCTCCCGTCCCGTGGCCGGATCGATGTGCTTCTGCAGGCACTGGGCGCAGACCTCTTTCATCATGCACTGCATCGGGGAGTTGATGGATCCGATCCCGATGTGCCGCGGGTTCAAATGCGGAGCGAGGGCCCCGTGGCGCGCCCGGGCCACCGCGTCCATCATCCGGTCCGAGCCGATCACGATCAACCGGTCCACCTCGGAGAGGAGGATCTCCTGGGGCCCGAGCTTTCCCGTGGCGTAGGCGAGCATCGACTCGATGATGTTGCCGACGAACTGGCGGTCGGACGGGCGCAGCGCGGGAATGTCCTCTCCCCGATCGACCGACAGGACCAGGACATCGGCGGCGGCCTCGATCTCCTCCCGCTTGTAGAAGTCTTCGGCCCGCTTGTATCCGGCGAAGTAGAGGACCCGGTTCCCGAGCTGCCTCGCCTTCTTCCCGATCGAGAACAGGACCGCGTTGCCGAGCCCGCCGCCGCAGAGCAGGACGGTGCCGTTCTCCGGTAGCTCGGTCGCGCTGCCCGTCGGCCCCATCACGAGAACCGGCTCGCCGGGCCGCAGGGCGCCGCACAGCCGCGATGAGCCCCCGAGCTCGAGGGCGATCATGGAGAGAAGCCCCTGGCCCGCGTCGACCCACGCGCCGGTCAGCGCGAGGGGCTCGATCAGCAGGGGAGAGCCGCCTGCCACGGGCGCGACGGCCTCGAGATTCTGAAGGCGGAAGAACTGGCCCGGCTGGAAATTGGCCGCGGCGGCCGGAGCCCGTACGACGACCTCGACGATCGTGGGAGTCAGCCGCCGCACCTCGTGCACTCGCGCCGTCAGCAGGTCGGCCATCCGGCCCTGGAAATCCTCCCAGTCGGAGAGCGGCGCGGCCGGCAGGCTGGCCCCCGGAGCGGGACCGCCCATGACGTCCGTCACGGGCCGATATCCGTACTTGGCCGACGCCATGGCCTTCACCACGTTGCCGTTGTACGCGGGGTGGTTGTCGCCGAAGAAGCTGATGAACCGCCCGGCGCGCGCGTAGCCGGTGAAGAACGCGCCCTGGTCGTCCGAGGCCGCGGGCTCGAGCCGCCAGCCTCCTTCGCCGTCGGACACTGCGCGGTGGGGAAGGAAAAACCTGCGCCGCTCGTCCATCCTGAACGTCCCCGGCCATTCTTTCTCGTACGTGATGTTCGGCGTCGTCCCGGCCGCCACGAGGCAGGACCGCGCGGGGATCTCGATGACGTCGCCTTCGCCCGACCGGCGGAAGCGAACGGACTGGAGGTGTCCGTGGCCGTCCGCGATCGCCTCCACGGGCTCGAGCCCCTCGATGAAGGAGATCCCCTCCTCGAAGGCCTTGATGATCTCCTCGTGGTTCAGCCGGTACGCGGGCGACTCTTCCATGGCGCGCCGGTAGACGATCGAGACGCCGCCCCATTGCCGGCACAGCCGCGCGAAGTCCGGCGCTTCGCCGGCGAGGCGCGCGCGCTCCCGCTCGCGGCGGATCGCCGTGCCGTGCTGGAGAAGGCGGTCCAGGATGTCGCGCTCCTCCGCGTCGAATGGCGTTCGGACGGCCACCTCGCCGCGCTCCGCGACCAGCGACTCGTAGCGCGAGAGCACCTTTTCGACCTGGATCGGGTAGTACGCGAGCAGCTCCGTCGCCGTGTCGATCGCCGTCAGCCCTCCGCCGATGACCAGAGCGGGCAGCTCCGCCTGCAGGTTGGCGATCGCCTCCTCCTTGAAGGCCCCCGTCAGCTGGAGGGCCATCAGAAAATCGGAGGCCTTTCTCACCCCCCGGATGAGGTTGTTCTTCATCCCGATGATGGTGGGTCGCCCCGCTCCGGCCGCGATCGCGATGTGATGGAACCCCTGGTCGAACGCCTGCTCCGCCGTCAGCGTGCCTCCGAACCGGACGCCGCCGAGAGCGAGAAACCGCCGCCGGCGGGAGAGCGTCAGGTGAATCAGCGTCAGGAAGTTCTTGTCCCAGCGCACGGTGATTCCGTACTCGGAGACCCCGCCGAATCCCGCGAGCGGCCGGCGGTCGAGCGGGCGCTCGATTTCCGACCAGTCGCGGATGGGCCGGATGCCCTGCCCGTCGGCGCCCGTCCAGTCGGCCGGCAGCGGTTCGATCTTCAGACCGTCGATGCCGACGACGCCGAATCCCTCGTTCAACAGGTAGTGCGCGAGCGTGTATCCGGCGGGGCCGAGGCCGACGACCAGCACCTTCCGCCCGTTGTAGGCGAGCGCGTGAGGGCGCGGCGGGGATAACGGGTTCCAGCGGGTGAAAAGCCCGTAGATCTCGACTCCCCACGGAAGCGAGAGGACGTCCGACAGGACGCCCGTCTCGATCTGCGGGATGTTGACGGGCTCCTGCTTCTGGAAGATGCACCCCTTCATGCAGTCGTTGCAGATGCGGTGTCCCGTTCCGGGGCACATCGGGTTGTCGATGCAGACCAGAGCGAGGGCGCCGATCGAGTCTCCGTCGCGCCGCAGGGCGTGCATCTCGGAGATCTTCTCGTCGAGCGGACAGCCCGGGAGCGGAACTCCGAGGGGGTTTTTCTGGAACGTGTCCGTCTTCGTGTCGAAAAAGCCCTTCGAGCAGGAGTCCTTCTCGCGCTCGTGACAGAGGAGGCAGTAGTGGGTTTCGCCGAGGACCTCCCGAAGGGTCATCCGCGGGTCGGTCAGGCCGAATCCGGCGCGCCGTCGCCGCCGATGGTGCGGTCCCACGCGTTCTTCGGGCAGGGCGGGGTTGGGCCGTTCCGTCTCGACGAGCGCCGAGTAGTTCAGAGGCTCCGGGAGCCGGAGGCTCGCCCACTCCCGCACGGCCCGTTTGAGGACGGGGTCCGTCCGCTGGAGGTTCGTCCAGGCGGCATAGGTCGCGACGAGGGACTCGAGGAAGGCGAGCAGGCCCTCGTCGCCCTCGCCGGCGGGGGGGAGCCCCGCCTCGGGGGGCAGCTCTGCGGCGCGGCGGGCGAGCTCGGCGGCGCGAAGGCGCGCGCCCGTCGGAATCTCCGGGAGCTTTTTCTGCCGGAGAGCCGCGAGAAAGTCCGCCTCGAGGTCGAGCAGGCCTGCCCCCAGCCGCGCCGTGGCGAGCTCGGGGTCTTCCCGCCACGGCAACTCGGGGTGGAGGAGACGCTCGATCGCCCTCCCCGTCTCCTCGAGGGCTCTCGCCTGCGGCGAGCCCGGAGGCGGAAGGACCGCCTTGACGGCCCGGCGCTGCACGAAGTCCCTCCGGAAACGGAAGAGGACCGCCTCGGGCTGCGCGGTCTCGATTTGCGCCCGCCACTCGCGCTCGACCCCGAAGAGCCGCGCGACGAAGGCTCCCACGGCGCGACCTGCCTCGATCAGAATCCGGGATCGGGAGAGCGGGTCGAACGCCGCCGCATCGCGGCGGTAGGCGGAGAGCCGCTCCGCCAGCGCGGCGTCCTGCGCGGCCAGCTCGCGCAGGAAGGCCGCGTCGAGGTCTGCCAGCCGGTCCTCGCGGTGAAGATCCTGATAGTGGAAGCCGGCGATCCCGAGCGGGAAGTCCCTCGACGGCTCCGCCCGGCCGCGCGGTGGAATGACGTCGGTTTCCAAGGAGCGCGATTGTACAGGGACCGTTATCGCTTCGCGTCCGTCATCGCAACCGTTCCCGCCGCCACCCGGAGTCGTAATAGGATTCGTTCCTGATATGTCCGCGGCGATTCCAGGCGCGATCCGGCGGCGGGAGACGAGACAGCGGCGGCTCGTTTATCGGGCCGTGGCGCAAACCGACTCGCACCCCACGGCGGAGTGGGTGTACGAGCGGGTCCGGCGGACGATGCCGCGGGTTTCGCTGGGCACCGTGTACCGCAACCTGCAGCTGCTCGTCGCCGAAGGAAGAGTGAAGACGTGGACCCGCGGCCGCACGACGCGATATGACGCCGACGTCGAGCCGCACGATCACTTCGTCTGCCGTTCGTGCGGGCTTCTCCTCGACGTCGAGCGCGCGCCGGAGGCGATCTCGTCGGAGCGGCCGCTGCGCGCGCGCGGGCATCGGATCGAGACGCGAGTCCTGGAGTTCGTCGGCCTCTGCCGGAAGTGCCGCCGGAGCCGGAGAGACGGAGGAGAGGGAATCGATGCCTGAACTGCGGAACAGCCAACGCACGAGAACACTCTCGGCAGAGAGCCGCGCTCGGGTTAGAGGATGAAGATCGAGTGGCCCGAGCTCCTTCCGAGGAAGACCCTACGGTTCGGCGCGGCGCCATGAAATCGGCCGAGAGGAACGAGCCCGGAGAAGAAGACCCTAGAAAGGAGAACGATCGACGTGCCTGACAAGGAAAACACTACGAGCGTCAGCGAAAGCGAGAACCCTGTCATTCCCGCCCCGACCCCCAAGAAGGGTCGGCCGAGGACGAACAAAGACTGGTGGCCCAATCAGCTGGACCTCTCGGTGCTGCATCACCACTCTCACCTTTCCAATCCGATGGAGGAGGACTTCGACTACGCGGAACAGTTCGCGTCCCTCGACATCGATGCCCTGAAGCGGGACCTCGTCCAGGTGATGACGACGTCGCAGGACTGGTGGCCGGCCGACTACGGGCACTACGGCCCGCTCTTCATCCGCATGACGTGGCATGCCGCCGGCACGTACCGGATCGCCGACGGCCGCGGCGGCGGCGGCGAAGGCCAGCAGCGATTCGCGCCCCTGAACAGCTGGCCCGACAACGCGAACCTCGACAAAGCGCGCCGGCTGCTCTGGCCGGTCAAGCGGAAGTACGGGCAGAAGATCTCCTGGGCCGATCTGCTGGTCTTAGCCGGCAACGTGGCGATGGAATCGATGGGGTTCAAGACGTTCGGCTTCGGCTTCGGCCGCCCCGATGTCTGGGAGCCCGAGGACATCTTCTGGGGTCCGGAGGACGCATGGCTCGGAGACGAGCGATACAGCGGCGACCGGGAGCTCGGCCGTCCGTTCGGCGCCGTGCAGATGGGCCTGATCTACGTCAATCCGGAAGGGCCCGGCGGCAACCCGGATCCGCTCGCTGCCGCGAGGGACATCCGCGAGACCTTCGCCCGCATGGCGATGAACGACGAGGAGACCGTTGCGCTCATCGTCGGCGGCCATTCGTTCGGCAAGACCCACGGCGCCGCCCCGGCAGGGGACAACGTCGGTCCGGAACCCGAAGCCGCCCCCCTCGAGGAACAAGGACTCGGCTGGAAGAACAAATACGGCAGCGGCAAGGGCGCCCACACGGTCACCAGCGGCCTCGAGGGCGCATGGACCAACGAACCGACGAAGTGGGACAACGGGTTCCTGGAAAACCTGTTCCGGTACGAGTGGGAGCTGACGACGAGCCCCGCCGGTGCGAAGCAGTGGACTCCGAAAAATCCGGAAGCGAAAGGCACCGTGCCGGACGCCCACGACCCCTCGAAGCGACACGCGCCCATGATGCTGACGACGGACCTGTCGCTCAAGATGGATCCGATCTACGCGCCCATCACGAAGCGCTTCCACGAGAATCCGGACCAGCTCGCCGCCGCTTTCGCGAAAGCCTGGTTCAAGCTGCTTCACCGCGACATGGGCCCCCGGTCGCGCTATCTCGGCCCCTGGATTCCAGAGCCGCAGCTGTGGCAGGACCCCGTCCCGGAAGTCGACCATGAGCTGATCGGCGAGCAGGACATCGCCGCTCTCAAGAAGAAGATCCTCGCCTCGGGCCTGTCCATTGCCGAGCTCATGTCCGTTGCCTGGTCGGCCGCGGCGAGCTTCCGCGGCACCGACAAGCGTGGCGGCGCCAACGGAGCACGGATCCGTCTTGCGCCGCAAAAGGACTGGGAGGCCAACGAGCCGGCGCGGCTCGCGAAGGCGCTGAAGTCCCTCGAGCAGATCCAGCGGGACTTCAACGGCTCACAGTCCGGCGGCAGGAAGGTTTCGCTGGCCGACCTGATCGTCCTCGGCGGATGCGCCGCGGTCGAGCAGGCGGCGAGCAACGCCGGACACGGCGTCACCGTCCCGTTTGCGCCGGGCCGTACCGACGCATCGCAGGAGCAGACCGACGTGGAGACGTTTGCCGTCCTCGAACCGGCTGCCGACGGGTTCCGCAACTACATGCGCGCGAAAGACCCGCTGTCGCCGGAAACGCATCTTCTGGACCGCGCCAACAACTTGAAGCTGACCGCGCCGCAGATGACGGCTCTCGTCGGCGGAATGCGCGTCTTGAACGCCAATTTCGGGCAGTCGAAGCACGGCGTCTTCACCGCGCGGCCGGAGGCGCTCACCAATGACTTCTTCGTGAACCTGCTCGACATCCGCACGGCGTGGAGACCGTCGGCCTCGGAAGAGAACGTGTACGAGGGTCACGATCGCGTGACGGGCGAGCTCAAGTGGACCGCCACGGCCGCCGACCTCGTCTTCGGCGCGCACTCTCAACTCCGGGCGCTGGCGGAGGCCTACGCGAGCGACGACGCGAAGGAGAAGTTCGTGCGTGACTTCGTGGCTGCCTGGAACAAGGTCATGAACCTCGATCGCTACGACCTTTTCGCTCAGGCCACGAGCGGACGCCGCCGCGCGGCCGCGGCCGGCGGCTGAGTTCGGACTGGTCCCGTCGTGCCGGGTTCGTACGGACCCGGCTTTGTTGCGTTCCGCCGCCGCCGCCGCCGCCGTGATTCGGAGCAGCGGCGCGATGCGCCGGCTTTTCCGGATCGGGACGCTCGCGATCGCGCGTCCACGCTCGGATCGGGCAACGCCGAATCCATGTTGAATTCATCCGCTCCTGGCTTCTTCGATCCTTCGGCGGTCGAGAAGGAGCTGCGCCGGGTCGCCGACATCTGTCACACGTGCCGCCGCTGCTCCAACCTGTGCCCGTCCTTCGACGTCCTCTTCCGGGCGCTCGACCGCCCGGAAGTCGACGGGGCAGCGGACCGCCTCCACGCGGCGGACCTGGCCGGGTTCTCCGACCTCTGCTACGAGTGCAGGCTCTGCACCCCCCACTGCCCGTACTATCCGCCCCACCCCTCTCACGTGGACGTCCCGCGGCTCGTCTTCCGCGACCGCGCCGCGCGGGTGGCGAGCGGCGGGAAGCCCGCGTTCCGCGAGCGTCTGCTCGCCTCGGCCGACGCCGTCGGCATGCTGGCGACGAAGGCGTCTCCCGTCGTGAACGCCGTGAACGAGACGCGATTCGCCCGCGTCCTCCTGGAGAAGACGCTCGGCGTCCACCGCGACCGGCTCCTGCCGTCCTACGCCTCGCGGTCGTTCCTCTCCTGGTGGAAGGAGCGGGGCGGCCGCATGGAGCCGCTGGCGGGCGACGGCGCCGACCGGGTCGCGCTGTTCGTGACGTGCTCCCTGAACGACAACGCCCCCGACGTGGCCCGCGCCGCCGTCTCGGTCCTGGAGAAGAACGGCTGCGACGTCGCGGTTCCCCGCCAGCGCTGCTGCGGGATGCCGTTTCTCGAGAGCGGCGATATCGATTCGGCCGACGAGTGCCGCATCGACAACGTCGCCGCATTCCTCCCCTTCGTCCGCGCCGGCTACTCGATCGTCGTGCCCGGCCCGACCTGCAGCCTGACGCTCAAGAAAGAGTACCCGCTCCTCTCGAAGGATCCATCCGCGCACGCGGTCTCCGCCGCCACCTTCGACGTCTCCGAATACCTGATGCGGCGCCACGCCGAGGGCCGTCTCGCGCTCGATTTCCCGCGGAGCCCCGGCCGGGTTCTCTACCAGTTCGCGTGTCATCTGAAGGTGCAGGACATCGGGTTCTCGTCGCGGGACCTGCTCGCTCTGATCCCGGGCGCCGAAGTGCTGACGGTCGAGAAGTGCACGGGCCACGACGGGACGTGGAGCATGAAGACCGAGTACTTTCCTCTCTCCATGAAGGTCGGAGAGCCCGTCTTCGAGGAGGTGCGCCGGCACCGGCCCGACACCGTCGCGTCCGACTGCCCGCGCGCTGCGATCCAGATCCGCCAGGGCACGGGACGAACCGCGAAACATCCCGTCCAGATCCTGGCGGAGGCGTACGGCCTTTCCGTCGAGGCGGACTGAGAAGAGTACCCCCGTGAAACCGATTTCGTTCGACGAGGTTCTGAACCTGCCGGAGTACGAAATCGCGCGGCCGGATTTCCACCGCAAGGTCATGGAGCGCAAGAGGCGGCGCCGCGTCGCGCTCGGTCCGCTCATGACGCTCGTCTTCGAGAACCGTGACACGGTGCTCTTCCAGATCCAGGAGAGGCTGCGGATCGAGAGGATCGTCCGTCCGCAGAAGGTGCAGGAGGAGCTCGACGTCTACAACGAGCTGTTGCCGGACGCCGGGGAAGTCGCTGCGACCCTGTTCATCGAGGTCACCGAGCCCGCCCAGGTCCAGCCGGTCCTAGACCGCATGGTGGGGCTCGACGAGCCGGGCAAGCTCTTCCTGCGCTCGGAGAACCTTCTCTTCCCGGCGCTGTTTGCGGCAGGACATCGCGGCGAGGATCGGATCTCGGCCGTTCACAACATCCGCTTCGCGCTCGGCGACGAAGGCCGGACGGCGCTCGCGCACACGGGCCGCGCCGACGTCGAAGTGGACCACGCGGGGTACCAGGCCCGTGTCGCCCTGCCGCCGGAGACCGTCGAGGAGCTGAGGGAGGATCTGGGAAAATTTGAGGGTTGAGAGTCGAGAGTTGAGAGTCAGAAAATAAAGCGGTATCGACTCTGAACTCTTGACTCTAAACTCTCAACTCACATGCCTCCCGGCCAGCCGAGCGGGTTCCGGCGGGTGGTCCTCCATGGCCGCCCGGTCGCGGAGCTTCTTTTTCACCTGCCCGACGAGAAGCTCGAGCCCCGGCGGTTCTCCTTCGACTGGCGCCTCGCGGAGAACGAGGTCGCCGTCGTCCTGTACGACGCTTCCCTCGCGCGCGCGCTCGACGGGGCGCCGCCGGCGTCCGTCGGCACCGCGGCCGATCGGATCGGCGTGCTCCTCGTCGGGGAACGTCCCGGCGACATCGACCCGTTCTGGTCCGCCCGCCTCTATTTTTCGCTTCCCGAGGGCGCCTCTTCCGAGCACCTCGCGCGGGCGGTCCGGTCGCTCTTCCGCGTGCTCGAAGACCGGGCGCGGTCGGCGCGCGCCCGCCGGGAGCTCTCCGATCGCACGTCGGAGATCCGGTCCCTCGTGGACGTCGGCATCGCGCTTTCCGCCGAGAGGGACCACGAGCAACTGCTCGAGCAGATTTTGTCGAGCGCCCGGGCTCTGACGGCCGCCGACGCGGGGAGTCTCTATCTCGTCGAGGAGGCGAGTCCTTACCGCCTCAAGATCGTCCGCGCGCAGAACGACTCGGTGCGGTTCCAGTTCGTCGAGAGGACCCTTCCCCTCGATCGGGCGTCGATCGCGGGCTTCGTCGCGGAGACGGGCCAGCCCCTGAATCTTCCCGACGTCGGCGCCATCCCGCCAGAGGCGCCGTATCGGTTCGACGGCGCGTTCGACAGGGAGCACGGATACCGGTCGCGCACCATGCTGGCCGTTCCGATGACGACGCCGTCTGGAAAGACGATCGGCGTCCTCCAGCTCCTGAACCGGATCCGGCGCACCATCCCCGAGGGCGCCGGGACCGCCGTCATCCACATGGAGGTCGTCCCCTTCGACGCGGACAACGAAGAGATCGCGAAATCCCTCGCCGCGCAGGCGGCGGTCGCGGTCGAGAACCGGCGCCTGTCCGAGAGCATCCGGCGACTCTTCGAGGGATTCGTTGAGGCGAGCGTAACCGCGATCGAGCAGCGCGATCCGACGACGTCCGGCCACTCGGAGCGCGTCGCCCTGCTGGCCTGCGCGCTGGCGGAACGGGTCGATGCCGCGACGGACGGGCCGTACGCCGGCGTTCGCATCAGCCGGGAGGAGCTTCGGGAGCTTCGGTATGCCGCCGTGCTGCACGATTTCGGAAAGGTCGGCGTCCGCGAGCAGATTCTGGTCAAGGCGCGCAAGCTGCCGGTGGGCATCGCCGCGCTCATCCGCTCGCGGATCGATCAGGCGATCCTGTCGGCCGCGGCGGAGGCCTGGGAATTTGCGGCCCGCGAGCGCTGGCCCGACGGGAAGGTCGCGGACGTTCTCGCCGGACGCGTCGCCCTTCTCGAGAAGGCCTGGGGACTCGTCGCGAACGCCGACGAGCCGACGCTCCTGTCGGCTGACGTCAGCTCGGAGGTTCTCGGGCTTGCGGAAGTCCGCTATCGCGACTCCGCGGGAACGCTCCGCCCCGTTCTCGAGCCGGAGGAAGTGAACTACCTCTCGATTCCGAAGGGCAGCCTCACGGCGGCCGAACGGCTGGAGATCGAATCGCACGTGACGTCGACGTTCCAGTTTCTGTCGCGGATCCCCTGGACGCCGGACCTCTCGCGGGTCCCGGAGTGGGCCTACGCGCACCACGAGAAGCTGGACGGCTCCGGGTATCCGCGCCGACTGGAGGGCTCGGGGATCCCCCTGCCGGTCCGCGCCATCACGATCAGCGACATCTACGACGCGCTGGCCGCCCGCGACCGGCCGTACAAGTCCGCTGTCCCGGACGACCGCGCGCTCGACATCCTCCGCCACGAGGCGAAGCGCGGATCGATCGATGCCGCGCTGCTCGAGCTCTTCATCGAGTCGAAGGTGTACGTCTCCGCGCTGATCGAGAAGGCGCCCGGCTGACCGACCCGGCCGGCGCCGCGCGGGGCGGCGCGGGCCGGAAGATGGGGGTGCCACGCGGGAAGATTCCCCGGGCCGCGCGGGCGGGATCGGCGACGCCGACGAGCCGCGCGGGCTCCAGCGCCGACCATCGGACTCCTTCCTCCGAAAGCCGCTTCATTTCCGCGGCCGAGACGCGAACGCGGCCGACATGCTCGACGATCCAGTGGCGCGCGGATGACCGCAGCGCCGAGCGGACGCGTTCGGCGGTGACCGTTCCTTCCAGGAGAAGCGCCGTGGCGGGGCCGCGATCTCCCGCCGGCGCGCGCCGGCGGGCAGGCAGGTGCGTGAGCACTCCGGCAATCGCGTCGTACAGGTCTCCCGACGCAGCGGGCCAGAGGAGCCGGTCGCGTGCGGCGAGAAGAAATTCACGGTCCGCTTCGCGATCCGCGCCGGCGGCGGCCAGAATGAGAGGAAGAGGATTGCCCCGGCAGGAGCCGTAGCCGGAGAGAGAGAACGGCCGGAGGCGAGACTCCGGAAGAGCCGGGGCCAGCCACACGGCGGCGGCCCGCGCGCGCGCCGCCGAGGAGGCGACGACCGCCACCTCGCTCCCCGGCGATTCTCTTCCCGGATCGAGACGGCGCATGTCGCTCTTGTATCGCGCTTTCGCGGCGGACAGAAATCCGGGCTATCTCCGGGCTGCTTCAACGGGTAAGATTCCCGCCGACAAAAGGATCGCCAACCAAACTCGATGCCGGTTTATCAATTTTCCTTGCTCATTCAGGCGGCAGGGACGGTCCTGCTGTTCCTGCTGTTTCTCCTTCTCTACAAGAAGATCCGCCGGCGCGCTTTCCTGGACTGGATCGCCTCCTGGGCCTTTCTGCTCTGCGGGCTGGTGCTCGAGCTCGCGCTTCCGATGGTCGCCGAGACGCGCACCTTCGTCTTTCTCCTCCACATCGCGCTTCTCGCCCACATCCTCTTCCTTCTGCGGGGCGTGAGGCGGTTCCGCGACGAGCGCGCGGGCACGGGCGCCTACGAGCTCCTCTGGATCGTGCCCATCGTCGCGATCGCCTGGTGGACTGCGATGCAGTCACCGACCGCCAACAGCCACTCGGCCGCCATCGCGCTCGTCCTGGCCGCGGGATACGTCACCTCGGCGGTGTCCTTCGCGATCACGACGGGGTCGCGCGCCGGGCGGGTGCTCCTGTCCGTCTCTTTTCTTCTCTGGGGCGTGGAGGAGGCGGTCGTCGGGTTCGGCTACCTGCGCTTTCGCGACCCGGCGGCGATGCCGGAGCTCCTTCAATACGGCAATTTCGCCGCCATGCTGCTCGAGATGATGGTCGCGGTCGGAATCATCATCCTGCTCTTCGAAGCGAGCCAGGCGCGTCTCGCCGCGGAGATGGAGCAGCTCCTGCACTCCGACCAGCAGTTGAAGGAGATGGGCGTCCGCGATCCGCTGACCGGCCTCTACAACCGCCACCACTTCAACGACGTCATCAAGCGGGAGCTCGCCAACGTCCGGCGGTACGGCATTTCGCTCTCCGTCCTCCTCGCGGACGTCGACCGGTTCAAGGAAATCAACGACGTCAAGGGGCACCAGGTCGGCGACGACGTGCTCAAGTTTGTCGCGAACTACCTGACCTCGTGCGTTCGGGAGTCGGACTTCGTCTTCCGCTGGGGGGGCGATGAGTTCCTGATTCTGCTTCCCCGGACCGACGAGGGCTCGGCGGCCCAGAAGGCGGAGGAGCTGGCGCGGCGGCTGCCGTCGATCCCGGGTGTCGAGCAGCTCCAGCCCTCCCTTTCGGTCGGCTGGGCGACCCACCGGATGGACGCCGAGTTCCAGGCGACGCTCGCGCAGTCGGACGCCCGGATGTACGAGATGAAGCTCAGGGGGAAGAAAGAACGAGAGCTCCGAGAGCGGAGTCTCGGCTTGCCTTCATGAGCCGGTAGACCACCGCGGCGGGGAGCCCCATCACGTTGGTGTAGGAGCCTTCGATCCCGATGACGAACCGGGCGCCGAGGCCCTGAACGCCATACGCGCCCGCCTTGTCGCGCGGCTCGCCCGTCGCGACGTACCACGCGATCTCCTGGTCCGAGAGCTCGGCAAAGGTGACGGAGCTCCAGGCGCGCTCGTGAATCTCCTCGCCCGGCCCCCGGCGGAGGCATACGCCCGTGACGACGCGGTGCGTCCGGCCGGAGAGGCGGCGCAGCATGTCGGCGGCTTCGAGGTCGCCCGCGGGTTTTCCCAGGATGTCGTCGTCGAGCACGACGAGCGTGTCGGCCGCGAGAACCCACTCACCCGCACGGCGGCCGGACACCTCGGCCGCCTTGGCGCGGGCGAGCCGGACAGCCGCCGCTTCGGCGTGCTCCTTCGGAAGGAGCGTCTCGACCACCGAGGGGAGATCGACGATGAAAGGAATCCCCATCTCGTTCAAGATTTGCGCCCGCCGGGGCGAGCTGGAGGCGAGGATCAGGCTCGAGCTCATGGCGGCGGAATTCTAAGTGGAGCCGGTTCGAGAATCTTCCGGCGCCGGGATGCGGCACCACATCCGCTGTCTGCATCGTCTCCCAAATGAGTTCTGCCCCTCACCCGCTCCCTCTCCCCCGGCGCGCGGGGAGAGGGAGCGGAGGGAGCAGAGGGAGCTGAGCTGCGCGTTCGCCGAGATGGTCACTAAACTCGCCCGGAGAGGAGTCTCCCGACCAGAGGGAGGGAGGAGCCTC
>JALYUA010000248.1 GCA_030854005.1 Acidobacteriota bacterium | reverse complement strand
GGCGAGCGGTCGAGGCCGCACCCGGCCGAGCCGCTCGCCGGTGCGTTCGCCCGCGGCGAACGCAGGCCCCGCAGCGAGCGCAGCGACGGCTTAGTCGTCTTCGTCGGGGACGACCGGCTCCGGGATCGCGGCGATCGTGTCGAGCTGCGCGAGATGATTCAGGTCGTGCCCCGCGGCCATGCGGATGATGGTCTCGACGCTTTCCTCGCCGCGCTCGGGGTGCAGGCCGGCGCGCGCCATGTCCCGCGGTTCCAGCGTGCGGAAATAGGAGAGATTCCACGCCCGCATCGCGACCAGGGCCCGAACGGCGGCGCGCGAGGCGAGGCGGCGGTACGGCTTCGCCCAGAGGTCCTGGTCGAAGGGCTGGATGACGTGCCCCGGAGGCGACGTCACGATCTGCCGGACGCGGAATCCGATCCCCTGCTCGACGTCGGCCAGATGGGCGAAGACCTCGCGGGCGGTCCACTTCCCCGAAGCCCAGGGCTGCGAGATGCGCCAGTCGCCGAGCTGCGCGTGGAGATCGACCGCCCGCCGGGGCGTCGCCTCGAGGACCGCGAACGGATCCTGACTGCCGAGGAGGCCGAGAAGCCGGTCGCGATATTCGTTCATGGACGCGGCACGATAACAGGTGCGGAGCGTTCAGCGTCGAGCGTTCGATTCCGATCTCGTTGACCGCGGACTACCGCGGCCGTCTCGCTCCCGTTGTCGCTCGGCTCCCGGCCCTGGTTCCGCCTCCCGCTTGCCATCTGCCGCCTCCCGCCCCGTCTATGCCATCCTTTCCGGAAATGAGCCGTGCCCGTTTTCGACCGTGGCGGTGGCTCGCGGTGGCGGCCGTCGCCGTGGCGCTCTTCGCGGCGGCGCGGCTGCTTCCGGCTCGCGAGTGGGTCAACGCCTTCCAGCTCTGGATCGCGGGGCTCGGGCCCGCGGGGCCGATCGTGTTCTCCGCGGTCTACGTCGCCGTCGCGCTCGTGATCGGGCCGGTGTGGCTGCTGACGCTCGTCGCCGGCCTGACGTGGGGACTCGGCACGGCCCTGCCTCTGGTGTCCGGCGCGTCGACCCTCGCGGCGGCGCTCGCCTTCCTGATCGCGAGACACTTCGCACGGGCCCGGGTCGAAGCGTTCGCGCGCCGCAACGGGACGTTCGCGGCCATCGATCGCGCCATCGAGCGCAAGGGCTGGCGGATCGTCTTCCTGCTCCGCCTCTCTCCCGTCGTGCCCTACGGGCCGTCGAACTATCTGTACGGGCTGACCGCGATCCGATTCTGGCCGTACGTCCTCGCGAGCTGGGTCGGGATGATTCCGGTGACCCTGCTGTACCTGACCATCGGCGCCGCGGGGAAGGCCGCTCTGGGCGGCCGGACGGGGCGCTCGCCCGGGGAGTGGGCCGCGCTCGCCGCCGGCCTGGTGGCGACCGCGGTGGTGACGGTCTGGGTCACCCGCGCCGCGAAAGCGGAGCTGGCGAAGAGCCGGGTCGCGCAGGCGGCGGCCTCATGAAGATGAATACGCCCCGCCGCCTCCTGACTCTAGCCGTGCTCGCGGCGGCGGTCGCGGCGGCGGCGTGCGGCCGGGGCTCCCCGCCTGCCCCGATCGAGGTGGCCGCCGGGATCGACCACTCGGAGTGGACGCGGCTCCTCCGCGCGTACGTCGACGACCGCGGCCTGGTCGACTATGCGAAATGGAAGGCGTCCGAGCCCGATCGGGCCGCGCTCCGGAGCTATCTCGCGAGGTTTGCCGCGGCCCCGGCGCCTCCGGCGCGAAAGGCGGACAAGGGCGCGGCGCTCGTGAACGCCTACAACGCCTTCACGGTCTCCTGGATCCTGGACCACTACCCGGTCGAGAGCATCCAGGAGCTGCGCGCGTCTTTCACGGCCGCGCGGCATCGGATCGGCGGGCGGGATGTGTCACTCGACGACATCGAGAACGGGACGCTGCGGCCGCAGGTCGGGTTCCTGGTCCACGCCGCTCTCGTGTGCGCGGCCCGGAGCTGCCCGCCCCTGGGGCGCGAGGCCTATCGCGCCGACCGCTTCGTCTCGCAGACGTCTTACGCGATGCTGCGCTGGCTCGCCCGCGACGACCTGAACCACTTCGACCTCGCGGAGAGGCGCGCGGAGATCTCGCCGATCTTCCGGTGGAACGCGGCGGATTTCGAGAAGGAGAAGGGGGGACTGAGGGGCGTGCTGTCGATCTATGCCCCGGATGCGTATCGGTCGTTCGTCACCGAGGAATCGTGCCGCATCGGGTACAAGCCGTACGACTGGGGATTGAATGACCAGGGGACGCACGGACGGCAGTATCGGCGCAGCCTCTGGTATCGGCTGAAGGAGAAGCTCGGGGCCTAGCCAGGAACGGTCGAGCGTTCAGCGTTCGGCGTTTGACCTATGACGAATGCCCGCCCGTCTTCGCGCGGCGGGCGGCTTCGAGAGTGGTCAGAGTGATCGAGTCCCGCTGCAGGACGTTCTTTCCGTAGCCCTTGCGCGTGATGAAGTCGAAATCCACCTGGTGATACGGGATCGCCGCCGGGAGCAGCTCGCGGCGGTAGTGCCAGACTTCGCGCCAGTTCGCCGCCGAGTCGAGGATTCGCGTGCCCGGGCCCGTCATCCGATCCGCGATCGCGGCCTGATTGCGCCCCGCCCCGGCGGTCGCGGTCGTGACGTCGTTTCGAGTCGAGGTCGACATGCCGGCGGCGTCGGAGCTGTCCTCTCCGGTCCGGATCGGCTTGCGCCCCACCCAGGTCGGCGGTCCGACCAGGACGAACACCATTCCGCGGTCCGTCAGGCTGCCGCGCACCTCGTCCTGGGGGAAGTTCGCGTCGGCGAAGGCGACCCTCCGCTCGAACTCCTCGCGGAACTCGTTGTCGGGGGTCTCAGGGCGCAGGTCTCGCGAGGCCCAGAACTTCGTGACGAATTCCGAGCGCGTGAGCGGATCGGAGAGTCGCGACCACTCGGTCTTTTCCTCCGCGGTCATCAGGTAGCGGACGGGGCCGTTTCCCCACGCCTCGTTCAGGTTTTCGGGAGCGGACGGCGTCGTTCCGCGAAATTTCGCGTACGAGTTCGCGAGCGAGGCCATTTCGGCGGGCGCCGGTTTTCCGCCCGACGCGAGGCTCTTGCGCGCGTCCTCGAAGGCCACGACGGCTTTTTTCGGATACATCGACGCGTCGATCGACGCGTTGGGGACGAACGTCAGGTACGTCTGAAACTGGGCGCGGGCCTCCTCCCCTTTTCCGAGCGCGGCATCGCAGACGCCGCGCAGAAAGGCGAGCGGCCCTTCCGCCATCTTTCGCTCGCTCTCATGGCCCTCTTTCGCCGTCTCGGTGTCGAGCGTGTCGAGCGTGGTCAGCGCGTCGGTATAGGAAGCCGCCTTCACCTGCTGCTTCGCTTTCTGGAAGAGCTCGACGACGCTTTGAGCCGAAAGCGCGCCGGCCGAGAGAAGGGAGACGAGGCCGGCGACAACGATCTTCTTCATAGGACCTCCGGGGAAAACGTCCAGACCAATACTAGCAACCACCGGGGCGGGAGGCGGAAGGCGGGAGGCGGAAGGCTGGCAGGCGGGAAGACAAGGCCCGCCCCAGGCAAGGCCCTGTGCCGCGTGGCCGTCCCGCTTCCGCTCCCGCCCTCCAGACGGCGGCATAGGATCGTGAAGTTTATGAAAATGCTCGCGGGCGGAGTTTCGGCGGAAAACGATCAATCCGCCGCCGCCGACGCTCTCGCGGACGAGCTCGCCCGCTCCGTTCGCGGGGAGGTGCGCTTTGACTCCGGCACCCGCGCGCTTTACTCAACGGACGCGGCGAACTACCGGCAGGTTCCCATCGGGGTCGGCGCGCCGCGGGATCGCGAGGACGTCCTCGCGGCGCTCGCCGTGTGCCGGCGCCATAACGCGCCGATCCTGGCGCGCGGCGCCGGGACGAGCCTCGCCGGGCAGTGCTGCAATGTCGCGGTCATCCTCGATTGCTCGAAGCACTTCAATCGCGTCCTCGAGGTCGACCCCGCTCGCCGCCTCGCGCGCGTCGAGCCGGGCGTGGTGCTCGACGACCTGCGCCGCGAAGCGGAAACGCACGGGCTCACGTTCGGTCCCGACCCCGCGACGCACCGGTCCTGCACGCTCGGAGGAATGATCGGCAACAACTCGTGCGGCGTCCACTCGGTGATGGCGGGAAAGACGGACGAGAACGTGGAGGCCCTCGAGGTCGTCACCTCGGACGGGCTGGTTCTGACCGCGGGCCGGACGAGCGACGCGGACCGGCGGGAGATCGCCGCGGGGGGCGGGAGGAGGGCCGACATCTACCGGCGCCTGGCGGCGCTCCGGGACCGTCACGCGGCCGCCATCCGCGCCCGGTTCCCCGACATCCCGCGCCGCGTGTCCGGATACAACCTCCCCGCGCTGCTTCCGGAAAACGGGTTCGACGTCGGGCGCTCGCTGGTCGGCTCGGAGGGGACGTGCGCGTTCCTTCTCGAAGCGACGGTCCGCCTCATCTGGAGCCCGCCGGCGCGCTGCCTCCTCGTCCTCGGATTCGACGACGTGTACATCGCCGCGGATCACGTGCCCGCGATCCTGGAGCACCGGCCCATCGGCTTCGAAGGGTTCGACGACGGCCTCGTCGCCGCGGAGCGGAAAGCCAACCTCTTCCCGGAAGCGCTCGACCAGCTGCCGCCGGGGCGCGGCTGGCTCCTGGTCGAATTCGGCGCGGAGGACGCGAAGGGAGCGCTCGAGCAGGCGCGCGCCCTGGCCTCTCGATGGAGCGCCGGCGCGGCGCGCGTGAGCTCGCGCATCGTCGAAGATTCCGAAGAGCAGCGCAGGATGTGGCGCGTGCGAGAGTCCGCGCTCGGCGCGACGTCGCACGCGCCCGGCGAGCCTCTGACGTGGGAAGGGTGGGAGGACTCCGCCGTCCATCCGGCGCGGCTGGGCCGCTACCTCCGCGATCTTCGCGCGCTCCTGACGCGGCACGGGTACGGCGGCCATTTCTACGGCCACTTCGGGCAGGCGTGCGTCCATACGCGCACGGATTTCGACCTCCAGTCGGCCGCCGGGATCCGCAGGTACCGGGCGTTCGTTTCCGAGGCCGCGGACCTCGTCGTGTCCTACGGCGGTTCGATCTCCGGGGAGCACGGCGACGGGCAGGCGCGCGCGGAACTGCTGCCGAAGATGTACGGCGACGATCTCGTCGGGGCCTTCCGGGAGTTCAAGGCGATCTGGGACCCGGAAGGGCGGATGAATCCCGGGAAGCTCGGGGATCCCAGGCCGCTCGATGCGGACCTGCGGCTGGGGGCCTCCTACGTGCCGGCGCGGCCGGCCACCGAGTTTTCGTACGCGCAGGACGGAGGCGATTTCTCGCGCGCGATGCTGCGGTGCGTCGGGGTGGGCCTGTGCCTGCGGACCGAGGGTGGCACGATGTGCCCGAGCTACCGCGCGACGCGGGAGGAGAAGCACTCGACCCGAGGGCGGGCGCGCCTGCTCTTCGAGATGCTGCGCGGCGACACGATCCGGGGAGGATGGCGGGACGAGGACGTGCGGGAGGCGCTCGACCTCTGTCTCTCATGCAAGGGCTGCCGGGGAGACTGCCCCGCCGAGGTCGACATGGCGACCTACAAGGCGGAATTCCTGCACCGGTATTACGAGGGACGGCTCCGCCCGCGGTCCGCCTACGCGCTCGGGCTCATCCACCGGTGGGCGCCGATCGGAGGCGCCGTCCCCCGCTTCGCGAACTTCCTGACGCAGTCTCCCCTGCTGGCGCCGCTCTCCAGACTCGCCGCGGGAATCGCTTCGCAGAGGAACATCCCGCGGTTCGCCCGGCAGTCCTTCCGTTCCGCGTTCCGGCCGAGCCCTGTTGCGGCGGGCTCGCGCGGAGAGGTCCTCCTGTGGCCCGACACATTCAACGACTTCTTCCACCCGGAAATCGCCCGCGCGGCGGCCGAGGTCCTCGCCGCGGCCGGGTTCGGGGTGCGCCTGCCCTCCCGGCGGGTCTGTTGCGGGCGCCCGCTCTACGACCAGGGGATGCTCGGGACGGCGCGCGAGCTCCTCGACGACGTCCTCGAAGTCCTGCGTCCCGAGCTTCGTCGCGGCCTTCCCGTCGTGGTCCTCGAGCCGTCCTGCGCCGCGGTCTTCCAGGACGAGCTTCCCAATCTGTTTCCGGACGACCCCGACGCCCGGCGGCTTTCGTCCCAGACCATTCTTTTTGCCGGGTTTCTCGAGCGCCAGCTCCCCGGCTGGACGCCCGGGAGGCTGTCGGGACCGGCCGTGATCCAGGGGCACTGCCATCAGACCGCCCTCTCCTCCCTCGGTCCCGACGCGGCCCTGCTTTCGAGGCTCGGGCTGGACGTGCGGCTGCTCGATACCGGCTGCTGCGGGATGGCGGGCGCCTTCGGGTTCGAGAAGAGCCACTACGGAGTCTCGGTGGCGATCGCCCGGGACGCCCTTCTCCCGGCTCTGTCGGCCGCGCCCGACGCACTGGTCGTCGCCGACGGATTCAGCTGCCGGGAGCAGGTTGTCCAGCTCGCGGGAAGGCCCGCTTTTCACGTGGCCGAGGTCGTGCATCGCGCTCTGTCCCAAGGCGGAAAGTAGGTCCTTTTTCGGCGGATCTCGACAGGTTCCGAAGGCGCCCGCGGCTAACGTAGGATACGCACGCCGTTGCGGTGGGAAGGGGGAGCGGCGCTCGGTTCATGCAGATTTTTCATCGCAGCACGAACACGATTTCCCGCGTCTCGCTGTTTGGCGCGGTCTTCTTCATCGCCCTTCTCGGCTGGGTGTTCGATTCCCTGCAGAGGTCCTCCTACAACACCCAGCAGAACGTGGCGCGTGAGCAGCCGGTTCAGTTCTCCCACGCCCATCACGTCGGCGCGATCGGGATCGATTGCCGGTACTGCCACACCTCCGTCGAGAAAGCCGCCTTCGCCGGAATCCCGCCGACCAAGACCTGCATGAACTGCCACTCGCAGATCTGGGCGCAGAGCCCCTATCTCGAGCCCGTGCGGGAGAGCTATCGCACCGACAAGTCGATCGAGTGGACGCGCGTGCACGACCTGCCCGACTTCGTCTATTTCGACCACTCGATCCACGTGAACAAGGGCGTCGGCTGCGAGACCTGCCATGGTCGGGTCGACCAGATGCCGCTCATGTGGCAGGCGTCCCGGCTTCAGATGTCGTGGTGCCTCGACTGCCACCGGAATACGGAGAAGTACCTCCGCCCGAAGGACCAGGTCTTCACGATGGGATACGTGCCGGCCGGCGATCAGCTCGAGCTCGGCCGGCGGCTCCAGAAGGAGTACGCGATCCGAAGCGTGAACGTTCTCGAGTCGTGCTCGACGTGCCATCGATGAGAAACGTGAAGCCGATGCGAGCGGGACGATGAGCTCGGGCCGCCCGCTCCTCCCGGTGTACGCGCCGGCGGCGGAGGCGGAGGCGGAGTCGTCCGTTCCGGCGCTGGCGCCCGAGCCCGACCCGCTCGACTTTCTGGCGCTCGCGCGCCGCCGCACCGCCGAGCGCGGCGGAGAGCCGTGGCGCAGCCTCGAGGAGCTCGCGGAGGCGCCCGAGTTCGAGTCGATGATCCACCGCGAGTTCCCTGAGAACACCGTCGAGGGGATCGACCGGCGCGAGCTCTTCAAGTACATGTCGGCGTCGTTCGCGCTCGCGGGCCTGACTGCGTGCACGCGCCAGCCCACCGAGAAGATCGTGCCTTACGTCCGGCAGCCCGAGGAGATCGTCCCGGGAAAGCCGCTCTTCTATGCGACGGCCGCGACTCTGGGCGGATACGCCACGGGTCTGCTCGTCGAAAGCCACCAGGGCCGGCCGACCAAGGCGGAAGGCAACCCGCTCCACCCCGCGAGCCT
This sequence comes from Acidobacteriota bacterium, assembly GCA_030854005.1. Lineage (GTDB taxonomy): Bacteria > Acidobacteriota > Thermoanaerobaculia > UBA5066 > Gp7-AA6 > JALYUA01. Next base: position 4,745 of record JALYUA010000248.1, on the reverse strand, counting down.
CGGCGCATCCGACGCCTTCTGTCAGGCCGCGCTGTACGACCTGTACGACCCCGATCGGTCGAAGACGCTCCTGTACCTGGAGGAGATCCGGCCCTGGGCGGCCTTCCTCGGCGCGATCCGCGTGGCGATCGAGGCCGAGCGCGTCGGGCGGGGTGCCGGGCTCCGGATCCTGACGGAGACCGTCACGTCGCCGACCCTCGCGGCGCAGCTCCAGACGATCCTGCGCGCGTTTCCCGCCGCGAAGTGGGTCCAGTGGGAGCCGGCGGGCCGCGACAATGCCCGCGCGGGAGCCATCCTCGCCTTCGGAGAGCCGGTCGAGGCGATCCCGCGCTTCGACCGCGCGGATGTCGTGCTCTCCCTCGACGCGGACTTTCTCTCCTGCGGCCCCGGGCAGCTTCGCTCCGCGCGGGATTTCTCCTCGCGGCGCCGGTTCCGCCCGGGCGGCGCCGGCATGAACCGGCTCTACGCCGTCGAGAGCACTCCGGGCAACACGGGGGCGAAGGCGGATCACCGGCTGCCGCTGCGCGCCGGCGACGTCGAGGCGTTCGCGAGGCTCCTCGCCGGGGAGCTCGGCGCCGGAGCGAAGATGGCGCCGCTGCCGTCGGTTCCTCCGGCGTTCCTGTCCGCTCTCGTCTCGGACCTTCAGGGCAGCCGCGGCCGCAGCCTCGTCGTCGCCGGAGACGGCCAGCCCCCGGCGGTCCACGCGATCGCGCACGCGTTAAACGCCGCGCTCGGAAACGCGGGAAACACCGTGATCTACGTCTCGCCGGCGGAGGCGCAGCCGACGGACCAGCTCGCGTCGCTGCGAGAGCTCGTCAACGACATGGACGCGGGACGCGTGCGCACCCTGGTGATCCTCGGAGGAAACCCGGCGTTCACGGCGCCGGCGGATCTTCGGTTTGCGGAGAGGCTCGGCAAGGTCGACCTGCGCGCGCACCTCTCGCCGCACCAGGACGAGACGTCCCTGCTCTGCCAGTGGCACATCCCGCAGGCGCATTTCCTGGAGGCGTGGAGCGACGCGCGCGCGTTCGACGGCACCGCGTCGATCGTGCAGCCGCTGATCGCCCCGCTTTACGCCGGCCGCTCCGCCCATGACGTCCTGGCGGCGATGTCGGATCAGCCGGAGCGCTCCGCGTACGAGATCGTGCGCGACACGTGGCGCGGCCCGCTCGGCGCGGACTTCGAAGCGGCGTGGCGCCGCGCGCTTCACGACGGGATCCTGCCGAGCACCGCCTCTCCCGTCCGGGCCGTGACCTCGCGGGGCATGCCGCCGGAAACTACGCGCGCGGGCGGCCCGGCCGGGCTCGAGGTGATCTTCCGGCCCGACCCGATGATCTGGGACGGGCGGTTCGCCAACAACGGATGGCTCCAGGAGCTGCCGAAGCCGCTCACGAAGCTGACATGGGACAACGCGGCGATCGTCTCCGTCGCGACCGCCGCGCGGCTGAAGCTCGCGAAGGAAGACGTCGTGCGGCTTTCGGTCGGAGGCCGGTCCGTCAACGCCGCGGTCTGGATCGAGCCCGGCCATCCCGACGACTCCGTCACGGTCCACTTCGGATACGGGCGAACCCGCTCGGGCCGTTTCGGCAACGGCGCCGGATTCAACGCGTACGCGGTCCGGTCCTCCGACGCGCTCTGGATCGGCCGCGGCGCCACGATCGCGAAGACCGGCGCGACGCATCCGCTCGCGTGCACGCAGCTTCACCAGAACATGGAAGGCCGCGACCTCGCGCGCGCCGGAAACGTGAGCGACTTCCAGGCGGACCCGAACTTCGCGCACCGGCGCACGAAGGCGCCCGAGCCGGAAGAGTCGATGTACCCGCAGTACCCCTCGGACACCTACGCGTGGGCCATGGCGATCGACCTGAACCAGTGCGTGGGCTGCAACGCGTGCGTGATCGCGTGTCAGTCGGAGAACAACATTCCCGTCGTCGGAAAAGACCAGGTCCGGCGCGGCCGCGAGATGCACTGGCTGCGGATCGACCACTATTACGGGGGCGAGCCGGCGAACCCGCAGCACTACTTCCAGCCTGTCCCCTGCATGCACTGCGAGAAGGCCCCCTGCGAGCTGGTCTGCCCGGTGGCGGCCACCGTGCACAGCGCCGAGGGGTTGAACGACATGATCTACAACCGCTGCGTCGGCACGCGGTACTGCTCGAACAACTGCCCGTACAAGGTGCGGCGCTTCAACTTCTACCATTACTCGACCCAGTTCCGGGCGCCGAGCCTGAAGATGCTCGCGAACCCGGACGTCACGGTCCGCTGGCGCGGCGTCATGGAGAAATGCACCTACTGCGTACAGCGGATCAACGGGAGCAAGATCGCCTCCGAGATCGAGGGGCGGCGGGTCAAAGACGGCGAGATCACCACCGCGTGCGCGCAGGCCTGCCCGGCAGACGCGATCGTCTTCGGCGACCTCGCGGACCCCCAGAGCCGCGTCTCGCAGCTGCGTCGGGACCCGCGCACCTACGGCCTCCTGGAAGAGCTCGGAACCCGGCCCCGGACGACGTATCTCGCCGGCGTCCGCAATCCGCACCCCTCTCTCGCGTCGCCGATGCGAACCGACTGGCCGCAGTCGTACGCCAACGAGACGGAGCAGGGATGAGCACGAACAAGCGCGAGCCGATTCCGCCGGGGCAGAGCAAGCCTGTCCCCGTGATCGAACCGGGGCACACGTTCGCCTCGGTCACCGACCAGATCGGGCAGATCGTCCTCTCGCGCAAGACCCCGACGTTCTGGTGGGTCGGGTTCGGGATCTCGTTCCTGCTCATGATGGCGCTGCTCGGGTCCGTCGGCTATCTGCTGGTGAAAGGCGTCGGCATCTGGGGCATCAACATCCCCGTCGGCTGGGGATTCGCGATCATCAACTTCGTCTGGTGGATCGGAATCGGGCACGCCGGGACGCTGATCTCCGCCATCCTCCTGCTGCTGCGGCAGGAGTGGCGCACGTCCATCAACCGCTTCGCCGAGGCGATGACGCTCTTCGCGGTCGCGAGCGCGGGCCTGTTCCCGCTCCTCCACATGGGGCGGCCGTGGCTCGCCTACTGGCTGCTGCCCTACCCCAACACGATGGCGCTCTGGCCGCAGTGGCGCAGCCCGCTCGTCTGGGACGTGTTCGCCGTCTCGACCTACGCGACGGTCTCCGCCCTCTTCTGGTACATCGGCCTGATCCCGGACCTCGCGACGCTTCGCGACCGGGCGCGCAAGAAGAGCTTCCAGGTTTTCTACGGCATGCTCGCGCTCGGATGGCGCGGGTCCGCCGCGCACTGGCACCGGTACGAGACCGCGTACCTGCTTCTGGCCGGGCTCGCGACGCCGCTCGTCATCTCGGTGCACACGGTCGTCAGCTTCGACTTCACGATCGCGATCACGCCCGGGTGGCACTCGACGATCTTCCCGCCGTACTTCGTGGCGGGCGCGATCTACGCCGGGTTCGCGATGGTGCTGACCCTCTCGATTCCGCTGCGCAAGCTCTACAAGCTCGAGGACTTCATCACCCTGCGGCACCTGCAGAACATGGCGAAGATCCTGCTCGCGACCGGACTGATCGTCGGGTACGGCTACATGATCGAGGCGTTCATGGGCTGGTACAGCGGCGTCCCCTCCGAGGGGTACATAACGACCAGCCGTATGCTCGGGCCTTACCGGTCGTCGTACTGGGCGCTGATCTTCTGCAACATCCTGACGCCGCAGGCGCTGTGGTTCAAGAAGGTGCGGTCGACTCCCGGGATCCTCTTCATCGTGGCGATGATCGTCAACGTGGGGATGTGGCTCGAACGGTTCGTCATCGTCGTGACGAGCCTGCATCGCGACTACCTGCCGTCCTCCTGGGGCATGTACCACGGCACGGTGTGGGACTGGGCCACCTTCATCGGGACGATCGGCCTGTTCCTCTCGCTCCTGTTCCTCTTCATCCGCTTTCTCCCGATGATCTCGATCTTCGAGATGCGGACCCTCGTCCCCGAAGCCGAAGTGCGGGAGGAGCCATGAGTTGTCGGCTGTCAACTTTCAGCTCTCAGCCGGAGTCGGGAAACGGGAAATGGGAAACGGGAAACGAATGACGGAATTCGAGCACGACCCCGGCGAGGGCGGGCAGCTCTACGGGCTCATGGCGGAATTCGAGAGCCCGACCGAGCTCGTCACCGCGGCGCGGACGGCGCGCGAGCAGGGCTACAGCAAGATGGACGCGTACTCGCCCTACCCGATGCACGAGCTGACGGAGGCGCTCGGCCTTCGCCAGACGCGGCTGCCGTTCATCGTGCTGGCCGGCGGAATCCTCGGCTGCGCGACCGGGCTCTTCCTCCAGTGGTATTCCGCGAGCGTCCACTACCCGTTGAACGTCGGGGGGCGCCCTCTCGGGAGCTGGCCGATGTTCATCCCGATCACATTCGAGCTGACGGTGCTCTTCGCGTCGGTCTTCGCGGTCTTCGGAATGCTCGGCTTGAACGGCCTGCCGCAGCCGTACCACCCGGTCTTCAACGCGCCACGCTTCGCCCTCGCCTCGCGCGACCGTTTCTTCCTGTGCATCGAAGCAAGGGACCCGAACTTCGATCTGGATGAGACGACGCGCTTTCTGGCCAATCTGGGGGCGCTCGTCGTCTCTGAGGTGGAGGACTGATGCGCGTCGGGCGAAAGGCGAACGCGCACGCCGGGCTCGCGCGCATCGCCGCGCTTCTCCTGTGTGGGGCCGCCGCCGCGGCATGCCGCCAGGAAATGTATGACCAGCCGCGCTACAAGCCGCTCGG
>JALYUA010000068.1 GCA_030854005.1 Acidobacteriota bacterium | reverse complement strand
CCGGAGGCGCGCCCGACGGACGAGCTGACTTGGCGGGAACCCGTTCCGGTCGTTTCTCCGGCGGAGGCCGACGCCGGGGCGCCTTCGCGCGACGAGATCGAAGCCCGTCCGCTCTTCCACGTCCGGCCCGAAGGGGGGCTCGAGATCGCTTCGCGGGGGGTCGTGTACGTGCGGAAGGGCTCGGTCGTCTGGTACAGCGGAAAGATGCGCTTTTCCTCGGAGTCGAGCTTCCGGGGAACGCGGCTCGAAAAAATCCTGCGGGCGGACGGGCGAGGCTATCTCTTCGTCAACGACCCCGGGCGCCAGGCGTATCGCCGCGACATGAACGGCCACGCTCTCTACATCGAGGGGAGCCGCGTCCTGGCGCTCGACCACGGCCTGTCGTTCCGGCTCGAACCCATCCACGATTTCCGCATGAATCGCCGGGTGGACATCCTGAAGATTTTCGGACGCGGCAGCGTGATTCTTTCCGTCGGCGGCCCGCTCCTTTCGCACGAAGTCACGCCGGAGTTTCCGTTGAACGTGTCGTCGCGCGATCTCGTCGCGTGGACCGGGGAGCTCGTCCCCTCCGTCCTCGAAGACCGCTTTCTCGAAGAGGTCATGATGCCCGACATCGGCAGCGCCCCGAAGATCCGGTTCGAGGGGCAGGGGACCGTCATGACCGAGCCGCCGCGCCCGCGCCGCCGCGCTTCCGATCTCGCCCGCGCCGCGGAGTCCGACCGGAGGTCGTAGGGGAGCCGAGCCGGGAATCGGGAAACGGGAATCGAAAAAAAACTAGAGAGCGATCGCGGCCCCGGCGAACACCTTCACCAATGAACCCTCCGCCAGGAACGCCGAGGAGGGCGGCGCGCGGAGCGCTTCCGCAAACCGGTCTCCGTAGAGCCGCGCCACATCGCAGTCCAGAAGCGATTCGGACGCGCTTCGCACGGTCCAGGGCGGATGCTCGACCCGGTACTCGAGCGTGCGGGAGGGCCCTCGCCGCGAGTATCCCCACGCCTGGCTCGCGATGAAGTCTTCCTCGCTGCCGAAGGACGGAATTCGCGGCGGTCCCGAGACTGCGACCTCCAGGCGGTTCTCCCGCCCCTGGAATCTCCACCCGTAGGAGGCGCGACAGGAGCCGTCCGCCTCGTCCTCCTGCACCCGGTGCCGCGTCGGCAGCGCGACGTACCGCTCCCCGTACAACAGGCGCGCCGCCAGCGCGACGGCCGGCGAGGGAACGATCTCGCGGACGAAGAAGACGCCGCGGCGCCACTCGGCGCCGGCCTTCCGCCGCACGTAGAAGCGGAGGTTCACTTCCTCGAACTCCTGATGAAAGAGAAGGGGAAGGCCGACCACCCGCGTCTCGAGAAACAGAAATCCCACCATGCTGACGAACGCGCGGCCATGCCATGTGTCGGGCTCGGTCCCGGCGGGCAGATCCGGTGCGAGCGCCTCCGGGTCGATCTCGTAGTTGAGCATCGCCAGGTGCCGCCAGCGGGCGGTCAGGAAGGGAAGCCGCGAGATCAAATCGAAGCCGGGATCCGGCTGCCGCGATGGCAGGTAAAACACGTGATCGCGTTGCGACCTTCGAAAAAATCGCGGTTCATCCGATCCTGCATCTCGAAGTGGCGGCGGGCCGTCTTCTTCGCCGGCAGCTCATCGCTCGCGAAGTTGCCGGGCACGTGGCGCGCCGAGCAGGTCACCCCGAGAAGTCCTGTCAACGCGTTCATCATGCCGGGGAGCCGGCGCGAGACGCGAACGTCTCGAGACGCGAACACGCCGCCTCGAGGATGCGGTCCACCGACGCCTCGTCCTCGTGCTCGCAGTACAGACGCACCATGGGCTCGGTCCCCGAGAGCCGGTGCAGCAGCCATCCGCGGGTGCCGAACGCGTACTTGACCCCGTCCTTGTCGCCGACCCCGGTCACGCGCTGGCCCGCGAACTCCGCGGGCGCTTCTTCGCGCACCGAGGTCAGGAAGGCCGATATGACGGGAACGGGGAGGTAAACATCCCGCCGGCCGTAAGCGAACTCGCCGAATTCCGCCGCGAGGTCCGCGAGCGCCCCGTCGAGATCGCGGCCGGAGAGGGCGAGGCTCTCGATCAGCAGCAGGGCATTCAAGACGCCGTCGCGTTCCGGGAGGTGGAAGGCGAACGCATAGCCGCCGCTTTCCTCGCCGCCCGCGGCCGCCTCGCCCCGGTTCATCAGGTCCGCGACGTACTTGAACCCGATCGGAGTCTCGTGCAGAGGCGCGCCGAGGGCGGCTGCGACGCGGTCGATGAGAAGGGAGGTCGAGAACGTCTTCGCGATCCCTCCGGTCAGCCCGCGCCGCCGGTAGGCGTGCAGGAGAAGGAGCGCGAGGATCCGATGCGGCGACACGAAGCGGCCGCGCGCGTCGAGGACGCCCAGGCGGTCCGCGTCGCCATCCTGGGCGACCGCGAGATCGAGTTTCTCCGCGCGGACCCGGTCCGCCGCCGCCGCGAGATTGGACGCGATCGGCTCGGGATGGACGCCCCCGAAGAGCGGATCCCGTTCGGCGCGGAAGGGGGCGACGCGGGTTTTTCCGCCGGTGAGGATGTCCGGGACGAGAGTCCCCGCCGCCCCGTGCATGGAATCGGCGAGCAGCGCGAGCCCGGCGCTCCGAATCGCGGCGAGATCCACCAGAGCGCTCAACCGCTCTCGATAGGGAGTCAAAAGGTCCTCGACGCGAACGGTCCCCGCCCGCGCCGAAGGAGCAGACGCGCTCCCCTCCGCGGCCCGCGCGACGGCGTCGTACAGCTCCGGAGGTGCGCTTCCTCCGAAATGCGACTTGATCTTGAAGCCGTTGTAAGCACCGGGGTTGTGGCTCGCCGTGATCGCGACGCCGCCGGCGAGCCCCCGGTGATGCACGTGGTCCGAGACCGCGGGCGTCGGGATCGGGCGGTCGGTCAGGAGCACCTCGAGACCGGCCGCCGCGAAGATGTCGGCGGCGCGGCGCGCGAACTCGGGAGAGAAGAAGCGGGTGTCGTGGCCGACGACGATCCGCGTCGTATCCCCCGTCGGAAGCGAGCGGTAAACCTCCGCGGTCGCCGCCGAGAGACGCTCGATCGCCGCGAACGTGCACCCCTCGGCGATGACCCCCCGCCAGCCGTCGGTGCCGAGAGGAAAGCTCAATGCGCGAGCGGCGCTTCCGCTCTCGAAGCGCGAAGCGCGGCGAGCCGGTCTTCGGTCAGCCCCTCCCGGGCGAGAAACTCGGACGCGCGCGCGAAACGGAAGCCCCGCGCCGCCAGACCGTCGAGAAGAGCCGGGATCCGGGGCGCGACGGGATCGTCCCGGTCGCTTCCGAGGTGAAGGAGCACGATCCCGCCGTTCTCCGCGCGCCCGACAAGCGCATCCACGACCCGCTGCGAGGACCGGTATCCGCGGGAGCGCGGGTCGGAGATCCAGTCGAGCCCGTCCAGCCCGGCGCGGCCTCCCGTCCACCCGACGTGCCAGTACCCGGACTCGGCCGCCCAGCGCCGGACTTCCTCGTTCTGTTCGCCGAACGGCGCCCGCCAGAAGGGCGCGAGGCTCCGGCCCGTCGCCTCGTGGAAGAGGCGCTCCGTCCGGGAGAGCTCGCCCGCGACGAAGGCGCGGTCGACGCCGGCCCGCGTGGCCTGGCGGCCGTCACGGGCGTATGTGGTCAGGTGGGGATGGGTCTCCGTGTGATTGCCGACCTCGTGTCCGTCCGCGACGATGCGCCGGACGAGCTCCGGATACCGGCGGATGAACTCGCCGGTCAGAAAGATCGTCGTCCGGATCCCATGGGAGCGCAGGGCGTCCAGAATCTCGCGCGAGCCCCGGTCCGAGGACCCGGCGTCGAACGACACCAGGACCTCGCGGCGGTCTCGCGGTCCGCGGGAGAGGTCGGGAACCGATGGGAGGCGTTCGGCCGCCCGCGCGGAAGGCCCCGAGGACATTGCGCGATCGCGCGCCGGCATCGCGCGGTCGGTTTCGAGGGCCGCCCGGGCGGGGGCCGGAAGAGCGGACCCCGGAAGAGCGAGCGCCGGAGGCGCGGCCGGAGATCCCGGAGATCCCTCTTCGGCGGACGGAGCGGCCAGGGGCAGCGCTCCGACGCGATAGGGGCCGGGCGCCTGCACGCGCTCGAATCGAAAGCGTCCGTCTCCCGCCACCGTCGTGGCGGTGAACTGCCCTCCGCAAAAGAGAAAGACCGCCGCGCCCGAGGGCGCCGTCCCTTCGATCCGGGCGCCATCGGCCTCCGCGGTCACGCGCTCGACGCGGGCGAGCGGCGGGCGGCGAGCGGGGGAGAAGCGGGACGGCGCATTCAGGCGGTCGAGCTCGGCCACGGTCCGGACGGCGAGGACAGCGGGAGCCGAGCATGCGAGAAGGACCACGAAAACCGCCAGGCGCGGCGACACGGGGCGGCCGAGCCGCCGGCGCACGCGGGAGCGCAACTCCGCCCGGCCGTCGTCGCGGGCGCACCGCGTCGAGCAGTAGAGATGCCCGCGGAGCTTCAGCTCGCAGAGGCTGCAGATCGGCTGCCGGCAACGGTGGCACCCCCGGTGCGCGCGCTTGCTCCCGTGCACCGGACAGGGGACGTTCATGGAGCTATTATCACCGGGTGCGAGACGCTTCCGCGGTCGGGCGCCCGACGACCCCCGCGCCAATCTCTTGAAACTGAATCTCCCCAATGCGCTCACGCTGCTGCGCATCTTCCTCGTCCCGTTTCTCGTCGTCGTCCTGCTGACGAAGTTCGCGGGCCGCGAGATCGTCGCGCTCGCCATCTTTCTGACGGCTACGGTCACGGACTTTCTCGATGGATGGCTCGCGCGGCGCCGGGGCGAGATCACGACCCTGGGGACCCTTCTCGATCCCATCGCGGACAAGCTGCTCATCTCGGCCGCCTTCATCTCGCTCGTCGAGGTCGGGCTCGTGCCGGCGTGGATGGTCGTGGTCGTCGTCGGGCGCGAGTTCGCCGTGACGGGTCTTCGGGCGATCGCGTCCGATCAGGGGGTCATCATCGCGGCCTCGGCGTGGGGGAAGCTCAAGATGGCGTCACAGATCGCCGCCATCTCCCTCCTGATCCTTTCGGAGCGCTTCGACGTGCTGGCCTTGCCGGGCAAGGTGGCGCTGTGGGTGGTGGTCGCCGTCGCGCTGGGATCCGGAGCGCAGTATTTCGCGATCTTCCTGAAGCGGATCGTGACCTGAACCGTGTCCCGGCGCGCCATCCGGCACGCTTCACGGTCATGCCGGATTTTTCGCTACCTCCTCTTCAGCAGGTATCTCCAGATCGCCCGACCCTCCTGCCGGTACTTCAGCTCGTAGTGCGTCGGCGGGGGCGGAGGAAGGTCCTCCCACGCGAGCCGCTGCAGAGAGGGGACGCTCTCCAGGATGGGATCGAGGCCGCTGCCGTAGCCGGAGTGGTCCGTCGCGATTCGCAGCGTGCCGCCTGGCTCCAGCCGGCGAGCGAGGATCTCGAGCGTGACGCCGTCCAGGAGCCGCCGTTTCTTCTGCTTCTTCTTGGGCCACGGGTCGGGAAAATAGACGTGGAAGGCGCGCACCGACTCGAGCGGAAGCGCCTCGGCGAAGATCCGCCCGTCGGCACGGACCATGCGCGCATTGGAGAGCCCGGCCCGCTCGACGCGCTCGCGGCAGATCCGGTAATAGGAGAGAGAGCGCTCGAGTCCCAGAAAGTCGTGGGCGGGGGTCTGCCGCGCGGCCTCGACTAGGAATCGCGCCTTGCCGCTGCCGATCTCCACCTCGAGGGGCGCCCTTCGAAGGAAGAAAGCCTGCGGGTCGAGAGCCGTTCCGCTCCAGAGGGCCTCGTCCGCGGACAGCGGGAAGGAGGACGGCTGACGCCCCGGGGACGCGGCGCGCGCGGGCGCGGGAGTCTCCGGCACGCCCTAGCGGAGCTTCTCGGCGATCGCGCGGGAGAACGCCGAGGTCCCGAGCGTCCCGCCGATGTCGGCCGTTCGAGCTCCCTCCGCGAGAGTCGCGAGCAGCGCGGCTTCGATCCGCGCCGCGATCTCGGGCAGTTGAAGATGGCGCAGCATGAGGATCGCGCTCATCAGGAGCGCCGTCGGGTTCGCGCGATCCTGGCCCGCTATGTCCGGCGCGGTGCCGTGGACCGCCTCGAAGATCGCGACATCCGGCCCGATGTTGGCGCCCGGCACGAGGCCGAGGCCGCCGACGAGCCCCGCCGCGAGGTCCGAGACGATGTCGCCATACAGGTTCTCCAGGAGCAGCACGTCGAAGGTCTCGGGGTTCATGACGAGGCGCATGCACGCTGCGTCCACGATCCGGTCGTCGGCCTCAATGTCGGGATAGTTCTCCGCGACCTTCCGGAAGCAGTCCAGGAAGAGGCCGTCGGAAAGCTTCATGATGTTGGCCTTGTGGATCGCGGTGACGCGGCGGCGCCCGTGCCTCCGGGCGTATTCGAAGGCGTACACGGCGATCCGGGTCGAGGCGTATTCCGTGATGATCTTCAGGGATTCGACGACGCCGGGCACGACGACGTGCTCGAGGCCGCTGTAGAGGTCTTCCGTGTTCTCTCGCACCACGACGAGATCCACGCCCTGGAAACGGCTGGCCACCGACGGGACGTTGCGAACCGGACGGAGGTTCGCATAGAGGTCGAGGGTCTTGCGCAACCGGACGTTGATGGAAGCGAACCCCTTTCCGATCGGAGTCCCCACGGGTCCCTTGAGCGCCACCCGGTTTTTCCGGATCGACTCGATCACGCGCGGCGGCAGGGGATCGCCCTCCGCGAGCTCGGCCGCCCGGCCGACGACCGCCTCCTCGAACGCGAGCGGAGCGCCCGCGGCCTGCAGGATGAAAACGACGGCCTCGGCGACTTCGGGCCCGATGCCATCTCCTCGAATCAGCGTGACGGTCTGCACGGCTCTCCTCAGTGGCGGGCGGCCGCTTCGCGCGCCGGCTCGCCTTCCTTTTTCTCGGGCAGGATCATCAGGACCTTGTCGATGCCCGTGGGGCTCGCTTCCTCGATGACGAACTCGGCCCGGCGGCCCCGCCAGCGTTCCCCCTGGCGCGGGATCCGGCCGAAGCGGTTCATGAGGTGGCCCGCGATCGTCTCCGCCTGGTCCCGGGGCAGCGCGATCCCGAACTGTTCCTCGAGGTCGTCCAGACGAAACGCGCCTTCCAGCAGAAACCGCTGCTTTCCGGCGGCGACGAACCCGGGCGTCTCCTCTTCGTCGAATTCGTCCAGGATCGGACCGAGCAGCTCTTCGATCGCGTCCTCGATCGTGACGATCCCGGCCGTGCCGCCGAATTCGTCCACCACGACGGCCATGTGGGTCCGCCGCCGGCGCATCTCCCGAAAGAGATCCTCGGCCGGCTTGAACTCCGGCACGAGGAAGGGAGGGTCGAGATACTTGACCAGCTGAAACGCCTTCTCCTCTTCGTCGGTGACGTCGAAGAGGTCCTTCGCGTGGAGGATTCCCACGACGTTGTCGAGCGTCGAGCGGTAGACGGGCAGGCGCGAAAGCTTGTGCTCGCGGAGCACCATCCGGACCTCCGAAAACCGGGCCGTGTCCGGGACGGCGACGACGCGCGTGCGGGGAACCATGAGGTCGCGGACAGTCCTCTCACCGAACTCGAGCACGTTGTGGAGGAGCCGCTTCTCCTCGCCATGGATGACGCCTTCGTCGGCACCCAGGTTGAACACGCTCTTCATCTCCTCCTCGGTGAGTGTGGGGGTTTTTTCCGCGATTCCCAGGAACCTCAGCGCGCGCGTCGTGAGCCGGACCACGAGAGTGACGACGGGCGAGAACACCTTCATGATCCAGGTCATCGGGACCGCGACGGCGCGGGCGGTCGGAAGGGGAGACGCGGCTCCGATTGCCTTCGGCGTCATCTCGGCGAACACGAAGAGCGTCACGGTGGAAACGAGAATCGCGACGGGAACGCCCCATTTCTCCCCCATCCACCCGGTCGCGAGGGCGGTGGCGAGCGCCGACGCGGAGCTTATGGCGAGGTTCTGGCCGATCAGGATCGTCGCGAGGAGCGCCGAGGTCTTCGATTTCAATGCGCGGATCAGTGCGCCGCGCCGATCGCCCTTCTCGCGGAGGCGCTGAAGATCGATTCTCGACAACGAGACGAGCGCGGTCTCGGCGGCGGCGAAGAAGGCCGAGATCGCCAGGGAGACCACGAACAGGATCAGGAAGAGCGGAATCTTCATTGTCATCGGTCCGTCGGAGCCGGAGGGGCCGGGGAGAGGCGGGCAAGCGACCAGGCGCGGGCGTCCGCGAGGCCCCGGTCGGCGGCGGGGAAAGCGGCGGCGAGGGCCGCGGCCGACGCGCCGTCTCGCTCGCATCCGCCCGAGATGGCCGCGTTTCGCTGGATCCCTCGCCTCCCGGCGCGGTTCAACGCCGTGGCGCCGAATCCACGCCGGAAATGCCCGCCTCCCATCGCGAGCCACTGCGCGCGGGTGGGCGGCGGGACCTCGCGCGGAGGCAGGAGCGGAGCGTTCCAGGGGCAGGCATCCTGGCAGTCGTCGCACCCGAAGACCCGGTCGCCGAGCTGTCCCTTGATCGCGTCGGGGATCGGACCGCGGTGCTCGATCGTCCAGTACGCCAGGCATCGGCTCGCGTCGAGCAGTCCGGGTGCGATGAACGCGTTGGTCGGGCACGCTTGGAGACAGCGGACGCAGGAGCCGCAGCGCTCGGCGATCGGATCGTCGGCGGCGATGTCCAGATCCGTTACGATTTCGGCGAGGAGAAGGAACGACCCGAGCTCGGGGTCGATCAGGCAGCCGTTCTTCCCGATCCAGCCGAGACCGGCGGCTGCGGCGAAAGAGCGCTCCGCCAGAGGCGTCGAATCGACGCAGACCCGCCAGTCAAAGCCGCCGTGGAGACGCGCATGGGCGGCCTCCGCGACGCGGACGGCTCGCGCCCGCAAGGTCCCGTGGTAATCGGGCCCCGCGGCATAGCGCGCGACGCGCGATCCATCGGCAGCGACGAGAGGCTCCGCGCCATGGGGCGCGGCGAGGCAGACGACGGACCGTGCGCCGGCGAGTAGCTGCTGCGGAGACGCGCGGACCGCCGCCGTCTCCTCGAGGTACTTCATCCCGGCGTGACGTCCTTCCGCGAGCCATCCCCGGAACTTGTCAAAGCCCGCCGGAGTCTCGGCG
>JALYUA010000037.1 GCA_030854005.1 Acidobacteriota bacterium | reverse complement strand
CTCGAGGCGGGCGAGTACACGGCCGCCGTGGCTCGGGAAGGCTACGCCGGAAAGACCGTGCAGAGCCTCCCGGTGGCCGGCACCGGAGAGAACACGTGGCCACCGATCGCGCTGGTCAACGGCGTCGCGGTATCGGGCTCCGTTCGCGACTCGCAGGGGCAGCCGATCGCGGGGGTGCAGATCCTGGGGATCGCGATGGGCGAAGGCACGCGCCCGCAGAACGTCAGCTCGGAGGTCGACGGCCGGTTCCGGCTCGACGGCCTCGCGCCCGACAAGTCGATCTTTCTGAACGTGACCGCGGCCGGTTATGCGCCGGCGCAGAAGAACGTCACGCCGCCGGCCCAGGACCTCGCGATCGTGCTGAAGACGGCGGGCATCGTCCGCGGCCGGGTCGAGGACGGAGACACGAAGCGCCCGATCACCGACTTCACGGTCGGCCGCACCGGGCAGCGCGGCGGCGGGTTCGGATTCCAGTTCGGCGGGCAGGGAGGCGACAAGGCCTTCCAGTCGGAGGACGGGACCTTCGAGCTGCCCGACGTCCCCGCGGGGAAATGGACGATCCGGGCGGCCGCGTCCGGCTACCGCAATGGCGACACCTCGGGCGTCGAGATCGGCGAAGGCGAGACGAAGGAAGGCGTCGTGATCTCTCTGCGCAGGGGCGGCGCGCTCTCCGGCCGCGTCCTCGACCCGCAGAAGGGCACGGGGATCGCCAACGCATCGGTGAGCTGGCAGGCGGCCGGGTCTTCCGGCGGGGCGGCGGGAGCGATGTTCGCGCGGCTCGGGGGAGGCGCGCAGAACACGGCGACCAATACGGACGCCGACGGGCGGTTCCACTTCGACGGTCTTCCCGCGGGCCGAGTCACCGTCACCGCGGATCACTCCGACTACCTGGAGACGAGCCGGGACGTGGATCCCGACAAGGACGGCGCCGTCGACATCACGATGGGCACGGGCGGCGCGATCTCCGGTTCGGTCGTCGACCGCGACGGACGGACACCCGTGGCCGGCGCGCTGGTCGCGCTGAACCCGGAGGGCGACGCGGGGGTGTTCGGCGGAGGAGACTCCACGCGGACGGACGGTTCCGGCGCATTTTCCTTCGAGCACCTGAAGTCCGGGAGGTTCAAGGTCAGCGCGCAATCGTCGTCCGGCAAGTCGGCCGCGAAGGAGGTCGTTCTCGCCGAGAACCAGCGGCAGGATGGAGTGCTCATCGGGATGAATCCCGCCGGCGCCACGGTGCTCGGCACCGTCTCCGGTCTCCCGCCGGGGAAGCTCGGCGGCGTCCGCATTTCCGCCAACGCGAAGGACTACTCCGACAACGCGCAGACGGACGACACCGGAAGCTTCACCCTGCGCGACGTTCCGGCCGGCGTCCTCCACTTCAACGCCAACACCAGCATGCTGGCGGGGCGCTCCGCGTCGAAGTCCGCCGAGATCCCCGACGGAGGCGGCGAAGTGCCGGTGCAGATCGTCTTCGAGGGTTCCTCGCGGCTGGCCGGCCGCGTCACCCGGGGCGACCGCCCGCTCTCCGGCCTCTTCGTGGCCGCGAACGCCGACGCGCCTTCGGCGACCGGCGGGCGGGCGACCGCGCAAACGGACGACGACGGGCGGTATGCCCTCGAAGGTCTGGCGGATGGCTCCTACCAGCTCTCGGTCGGCGGCCAGGGAGTGTCGTACCGGAAGACCGTCGCGGTCTCGGGGGACACCGCGGCCGACGTGGCCATTCCCGCGGCGACGATCTCGGGAATGGTGACCGAGGAAGGCTCCGGCGCGCCGCTCGAGGGCGCGGCCATCCAGGCGGAAACGGGAAAGGAGACCGCGTCGTTCGCGATGAAGACGGCGGTGTCCGATTCATCGGGCCACTACGAGATCGACGGCGTCGATCCGGGCTCGTATCAGATCAGCGCGCGAAAGGCGGGATTCCAGCAGAAGACCTCGACCGCGACCGTGGGCGCGGATTCCTCCACGGCGAACTTTTCCCTCGCGAAGGGCTCGGGGATTTCCATTCGCGTCTCGGACGGCGTCATGGGATTCCCGCTCCAGGGCGTCACGGTGCTTGCCTTCGGCGGCAGCGGCGGCGTGGCGTTCCAGGGCTCGGTCAGCCTGGACTCGTCCGGCAAGGGAGAGATCTCTTCTCTGGGACCCGGGCGCTACTCGATCTACTTCTTCTCCGACGGCTACGCTCCACGCGCGCTGCCCGCAGTCAACGCTCCCTCGCCGGAGGTCGCGATCGCCATGACTCCGGGCGGGCGCGTCGAGGTCCACACCGGGGCGCCGGGGACGGGGCGCCTGACCGACGGCTCCGGCGCGGTGTACCTCCTCTCGCCCTTCCGGCTCGACGGCCGCGTCACGGCGGTTCCGCCCGCGTCGACGTGGGAGCACCTGGCGCCCGGCCAGTACACCCTCCAGATGACGGGCGGAGGACAGGGCGTGTATCCGTTCACGATCTCGGAAGGCCAGACGACGCGCCTGGACGTGAAGTAGCGGACACCTATCAGCTGTCAGCTGTCAGCTGTCAGCTTCGGGAAACGAAGGCTCAACGCTCAACCTTTCCCCTCAACCATGCCATCGGATCGTCCATCAGCCGGTTGTTCTCCGCGAACGCGCGCCACTCGGCGAAGAAGGCCCAGAGGTGGAGGGCGACGGCCACGACTGACGCCGCGAGGTGCGTCCATGAAGGGAGCGCCCGCGTGTGCACCGCCGCTCCGAGGACGAAGACCGCGATCGCGGCGAGAAGCGCGAAGGTCGCGGGCGGCGAGGTCTGCGCCTTGAACCTCCGAAGGGCCGCCAGGATCGGTTTCTGTTCCGCCTCCGGAAATCCCGCCACCTCGTCCTTCACCAGGCGCCCCGTACCGACGAAGTAGAAGATCACCATCGACTGCGAGAAGAGAGAGAAGAGCACGGTCGGGATCGCCCATCCCACGTGACGGCGGACGAGGATCCTCGCGATCGCCGAGCCGGCGCCGATGCCGGTCGCGACGGAGAATCCCTGGATCGAAGTCGCGAGAAAGCCCGCGAGCGCCAGCGCCGTCGTCAGAAGCAGCGCGAACGACATCTCGGCGGAGAATAGCGCGATCTCCCGGGCCCCCGGCCGGTCGCCGGCGCCCGCAACCTTGACCGCTGCGGAAGCGCGAGACAGAATCGTTTCTTCAGCACCCGAGACGGACCATGGGAGGCAGACAATGGCCAGCGAGATCCGCACGCTCTGCGACATCTTTCGGAACGGGGCCGCCTCCGGCAAGCCCGACCTCCTCATCTCCAAGGTCGGCGGAGAGTGGCGACCGATCTCGGCGTCGGATTTCGGCTTCACGGTCCGCGCGCTCTCCCTCGGATTGAACGCTCTCGGGATCCAGCCCGGCGATCGGGTGGCGATCCTCTCGGAGAACCGGCCCGAGTGGGCGATGGCGGACTACGCCATCCTCTGCGCGGGCGCCTGGTCGGTGCCCATCTATCCCACGCTCCCCGCCAACCAGGTCGCGCCGCTCCTGAACGACTCCGGCGCGCGGGCGATCTTCGTCTCGACGCCCGAACAGCTCGCCAAGGTGTCCGGAATCCAGAAGCAATGCCCCTCGCTCGAATACGTGATCTGCATCGAGGCGCCTCCGACCGCCGCCGAGGGCTATATGAGCTTCGGCACCGCGGTCGACAAAGGTCGCGCGACCCTCGAGATGACGCCCGCCCTCTTCGACCAGCGTGCGGATCGGGTCAAGCCAGATGACGTCGCGACGATCATCTACACCTCGGGGACGACGGGGGAGCCCAAGGGCGCGATGCTCACGCACGGCAACTTCGTCGAGAACGTCAAGGGGTCGCTGGAGAACATCCCCATCACCGGAGACTCGGTGGCGCTCTCGTTCCTTCCGCTCTCCCACGTCTTCGAGCGGATGCTCGACTACGCCTACCTCTACCGCTCGTCGTCCATCGCCTACGCCGAGTCGATCGAGAAGCTCAAGGACAACTTCCTGGAAGTGAACCCGCACTGCTTCGGCGCGGTCCCGCGCGTGTACGAAAAGGTGCAGGCGCGGATCCTGGACAAGGTCGCGTCCGCGCCGGCGATCCGCCAGAAGCTCTTCCACTGGGCGGTGGGCGTCGGCCGGGAGAACCTCGAGCGGAAGGAACGCGGAGAGTCCCCCGTCTCCTCCTTCAAGCTCAAGCTGGCCGACAAGCTCGTGCTCCACAAGATCCGCGCTCTCCTCGGAAGCCGGTTCCGTTTCGCGGTTTCCGGAGGCGCTCCTCTTTCGAGGGAGCTCGCGCAGTTTTTTCTCGGCGCCGGAGTCACGATCTACGAGGGCTACGGCCTGACCGAGACCTCGCCGGTGATCGCGGTCAACGGCCCCAACGGGTGGAAGCTCGGGACGGTCGGCCATCCTCTCGCCAACGTCGAGGTCCGTATCGCGGAGGACGGCGAGATCCTGACGCGGGGGCCGCACGTCATGAAGGGGTATTTCCACAAGCCGGAGGCGACGGCGGAGGCGATCGACAAGGAGAACTGGTTCCACACGGGCGACATCGGCCACCTGGACGAAAAGGGCTTTCTCGTGATCACCGACCGGAAGAAGGACCTGATCGTCCTCGCGAGCGGGAAGAAAGCCGCTCCCCAGCCGATCGAGAACGACCTCAAGAGGTCGCCGTACATCGACATGCCCATCGTGCTCGGAGACCGCCACAAATTCCTCGCGGCCCTGATCGTCCCGAAGTTCGAGCGCCTCAAGGAGCTCGCGAAGGAACAGCAGTTCGAGTTTGTCCCGGAATCGATCGACGCCAATCCGCGGATTCGCGCGCTCTTTCAGGGGGAGATCGACAAGTACAACGAGGGCCGCCCGCACCACGAGCAGATCCGCGCGTTCGCTCTCCTTCCCGCCGACCTGACGGTCGAGGACGGGTCGATCACGCCGACGCTCAAGGTGAAGCGGCGGATCCTCGAGAAGCGATATGAGGACCTGATCCAGGCCATGTACCAGGCGGCGGAGCGAACGCATGTCGCCTGAAGGACCCGGCGCCTTCTCGCTCGTCCTCGAGGACGACGGGCTGGCGGTCGTGACGTTCGATCTCCCCGGTGAAAAGGTCAACAAGTTCTCCCGCGAGGTGATCCGCGAGCTGGGCGAGCTGCTGCTCCGGCTGTCCCGGGAGCCCCGCATCCGCGCGCTCCTGATCCGCTCCGGAAAGCCGGGCGTGTTCATCGCCGGAGCGGACATCCAGGAGTTCGTCTCGACTCCCGCCGCGGAAGCCGGCGACGCGGTGCGCGCGGTGCAGTCGCTGTTCGAGCAGCTCGCGCACCTGCCCTATCCGACGGTCGCGGCGATCGACGGCGTCTGCCTGGGAGGCGGAACGGAGCTCGCGCTCGCCTGCGACCACCGCCTCATGTCGGACTCGAAGAAGTCGCAGATCGGGCTGCCGGAAGTGAAGCTCGGGATCTTCCCCGCGTGGGGCGGCTGCACCCGATTGCCGCGCGTGGTCGGCCTCCAGAAGGCGCTCGACATGATCCTGACCGGCAAGACGCTCGACGCGCGCCGCGCGAAGAAGATCGGGCTCGTGGACGCGGCGGTCCCGGCGTCCATCTTCGAGCAGACGGCCCGGGACTTCGCCCGGGCGCGCATGGGAGAGGGCAAGCCGAAGGACCGGCGCGGAGAGCGAGGACTTGCCGACCGCGCCCTCGAGGGCAACCCGCTCGGCCGCCGGCTCGTCTTTTCCCGCGCGAGACAGACCGTGATGAAGCAGACCGGAGGGCACTACCCCGCGCCGCTCGAGGCGCTCGCGGTGATCGAGGAGGGGTACGGAAAACCCGTCGCGGAGGGCCTCGAGATCGAAGCGCGCCGGATCGTCCGCGTCTTCGGGGGAGCGGTGCAGAAGAACCTCCTCCGCCTGTTCTTCCTGACCGAGGAGATCAAGAAGGAAACGGGAGTGGCGGACCCGTCGGTGCGGCCGATTCCCGTGACACGCGCCGCAGTGCTCGGCGCGGGCCTCATGGGAGGCGGGATCGCGCAGCTTCTCGCGGACAAGGGCGTACCGGCCCGCATGAAGGACATCGAGCCGAAGGCGCTCGCGCATGGATACGCCGCGGCCGCCGCGGTGTGGAGGGAAAAGGCGAAGAAGCGCCGGCTGTCTCCCCGTGAGATGCGCTCGAAGATGGCGCTGCTCTCGGGCACCCTCGACTACACGGGCTTCCGCCGGTGCGAAGCCACCGTCGAGGCGGTCGTCGAGAAGCTCGGCGTCAAGCGATCGGTGCTGAAGGATTGGGAAGCGGTCGTCCCCGACACCGCGATCTTCGCCTCCAACACGTCGACCCTTCCGATCGGGGAGATCGCCGCCGGGGCGCGCGTGCCCGCGCGGGTGGCGGGAATGCACTTCTTCAATCCGGTCCATCGGATGCCGCTGGTCGAGGTCATCCGGGGGAGGGAGACGTCCGATCAGACCGTCGCCACGGTCTTCGCCCTCGCGAAGACCCTCGGCAAGACGCCGGTCGTCGTGAAGGACTCTCCGGGGTTTCTCGTGAACCGGATCCTCGCGCCGTATCTCGCGGAAGCCGTCCGCCTGCTCCAGGAAGGATGCCGGATCGAGGACGTCGATGCGGCCATGACGTCTTTCGGGATGCCGGTCGGGCCGATCGCGCTTCTCGACGACGTCGGGCTCGACGTCGCCGTGAAGGCGGGCGAGGTCCTGGCCGCCGCCTTTCCCGACCGGATGAAGCCGGCGGGGCAGGAGTCGCTCGTCGCGCAGGGCCGGCTCGGCCGCAAATCGGGGAAGGGCTTCTACGAGTATTCCGAGGGGAAGAGGGGCGCGCCGGCGCGGGAGGCCTATGAAGCGCTCCACGTCGTCCCGGCGGAAAAGGCCCCGCTGACCCCGCAGGAGATCGAGGCGCGCCTCGTGCTTCCGATGATCAACGAGGCGGCGTACTGCCTCGACGAGGGCGTGGTCGCGCGGCCGGAAAAGCTCGACCTGGCGATGATCTTCGGCACGGGGTTCCCGCCGTTTCGCGGCGGCCTCCTTCGCTACGCCGACGAGGTCGGAGTCGGGAGGATCGCGGAGATGCTCCGGGAGCTCGCGGCCCGACACGGGGCGCGGTTTACCCCGGCGCGGTATCTGGACGAGCTCGTACGAACGCGCGGCCGCTTCTACCCCGAGAAGGCCGCGGGGGCCGCGGCGTGAGCCAGCCCGCTTCGGCGCCCGCGGACCCGTTCCTCACCTCGCCCGTCAAGACGCTGATCTCGGGCCACGTTCCGGAGGAGCTGGTCTTCCCGTATCCGCAAATCCCGGCGGACGAGAAGGAGACGGTCTCCGCGTTTCTCGGGTCGTTCCGCGATTTCGCGAAGGACCACGTCGACCCCGCCCGCTTCGACCGGGAGCGCGGGATCGATGCGAAGGTCGTCCGCGGCCTCGCGGATCTGGGCGCCTTCGGAATGATCATCCCCGAGGCCTACGGCGGCTACGGGTTCTCCTCGAGCGCCTACTGCCGGGTGACCGAAGAGATCGGCCGGACGGACGCCTCGCTCGGCATCCTGATCGGAGGGCACCAGTCGATCGGCCTGAAGGGCCTCATCCTCTTCGGGACCGAGGAGCAGAAGAAGCGCTGGCTGCCGAAGCTCGCCACGGGCGAGATGATCGCCGCCTTCGCGCTGACGGAGCCCGAGGCGGGCTCGGACGCGGCGTCGATCCGCACGACCGCCGAGTACGACGCGGCCACGGACACCTTCGTCCTGAACGGCAGCAAGCACTGGATCTCCAACGGCGGCTTCGCGGAATTTTTCACCGTCTTCGCCAAGGACGTGAAGCTCGACGCGAAGGACGAGCACCGCCGCATCACGGCGTTCGTCGTCACGAAGGACCTGGGAGGAGTCGAGCCGGGTCCCGAGGAGAAGAAGCTCGGGCTGAAGGGCTCCTCGACGGTGCCTCTGGAGCTCAAGAACGTGCGCGTGCCGGCGTCCCACGTCCTCGGAGAGAGGGGACAGGGCTTCCGCATCGCCGTCGAGATCCTGAACACGGGCCGGACGTCGCTCGGCGCCGGGTGCGTCGGCGGCTCCAAGCGCATGATCGAGCTCGCCGCCCGGCAGGCGACGTCGCGGCGGCAGTTCCAGACGCGGATCGCGGATTTCGAGATCATCCGCGCAAAGTTCGCGCGCATGGTCGTCAACACGTACGCGCTCGAGTCGATGGTGTACCTGACCGCGGGGCTGGTGGACCGCGGCCTCGCGGACTACTCCGTCGAAGGCGCGTGCTGCAAGATCTTCGGCACCGAGAGCGTCTGGCAGACCATCAACGACGCGCTGCAGATCGCGGGCGGCAACGGCTTCATGGAGGAGTATCCGTACGAGCGCGCCCTGCGGGACTCCCGCGTCAACATGATCTTCGAAGGGACCAACGAGATCCTGAGAGTCCTGGTCGCCCTGTCCGGAATGAAGGAGATCGGCGAGGGGCTCCAGGAGGTCGGGCGCGCGCTGAAGGCGCCGCTGTCGTCCTTCGGCATCCTCTCCGACTACGCGGTCCGGCGGGTCCGGCGGACTCTCCCCGCCGGCCGCATCAGCCGCGTCGCTCCCGCGCTGACCGCGGAGGGAGAGGCGGTCGCGAAATACGCCATGGCATGCGGGGGGGCCGTCGAGACGATCCTTCGCAAGTACGGCAAGGGCGTGCTCACGAAGGAATACCACCACGAGCGGCTCGCCAACGTCGGGATCGATCTCTACGCGTCGGTCGCCGTCCTCTCCCGCGCGACGTCGTCGATCGAGGCGAAGGGCGCGGAGAAGTCGGCCGAGGAAGTCCGTCTCGCCAGGATCTTCATCCGGGGAGCGCGGCACCGTGTCGTCGGACAGTTGAAGGACATGGACCGGAATCTCGACCCCGACGTCACCGCCGTTTCCGAGACGGCGTACGGCGCGCTCGGATACGCCTTCCCCTACTGGGAGTGAGAACGCCGCCCGGAGCGGCGGCGAACCGGTCCGGCACCGGTGAGACGGCCGCCCGGCGCGGCGGCGAACCGGTCCGGCACCCCCCAGCCCTTTCCGGGAAACACGCCCGCCGCGATCGCGCGCTCCACGTAGT
>JALYUA010000245.1 GCA_030854005.1 Acidobacteriota bacterium | reverse complement strand
GACATAGGCGACGGCGCCCGCAAGGGCCTCGTCCCGAGCGGCGGCGGTCGCAAAGCTCACGATGTCGCCCGAATAGACGAGGGTTCCCTCCGGAGTCTCGATCCGCGCGGCAATGCAGGGGCATCGGATCGAGTGAATGACCTCGAACGTCGTCAGGCGAAACGGGCCGAGTGTCTGCGCCACGCCGTTCGTGGAGCGCAGACGCTTCGCGATCGGAAATTCGGAGAGAAGCGCGTGCGTGGCTTCCGACGCGAGAACGGGGACGTCGGTGCCCTCCGCGAGTCCCCAGGCGTGGTCGGGGTGCGCGTGCGACACGAAGATCGCGTCAGGGGCGATCTTCGCGAGCTTTCCGCGCCGGTTCTCCCCGAAGTCGCAGAGCAGGCGGAAGCCCGCCGCCTCGACCGTGAACGCCGAGTGGCCTTCATGCGACGGCGACCCC
This sequence comes from Acidobacteriota bacterium, assembly GCA_030854005.1. GTDB lineage: Bacteria > Acidobacteriota > Thermoanaerobaculia > UBA5066 > Gp7-AA6 > JALYUA01. The sequence goes on along the minus strand of JALYUA010000245.1, from coordinate 3,611 downwards.
GCGTCGACGTAGCCCTTTGTGCCTAAGAAGCGCAGGAGCATGGAGAAAGAGTAGTTGAGTGTTGAGCGTTCAGCGCCGGTTCCCGATTCCCGGTCTCGTTGACCGCGGAGTACCGCGGCCGTCTCGCTCCCGTTAGTCGCTCGGCTCCCGTTTTCCGATATCCGATCCCCGGTACCATTCCCGCATGCGCCTGGGCGACCTTCGACTCGACATCGTCGCCGACGCGCATTTCCGGCTCGACGGCGGCGCCATGTTCGGCGTCGTTCCGAAGGTTCTCTGGGAGCGGAAGTTTCCGGCGGATGAGAAAAACCGGATCGGCCTTGCGACCAATTGCCTTCTCGTCCGCGGGGAAGGTTTCACCGCTCTGGTCGAATGCGGACTCGGCGGCAAGTGGGATGACCGGGAACGGGAGCTCTACGCGATCGCAACCTCGCCGACGCTGAACGCTTCGCTCGGCGCGCTCGGGGTCGCGCCTCACGACATCGACGCCCTGGTGCTCTCGCATCTTCACTTCGACCACGCGGGCGGCGCGACTCGCCTCGAGAACGGCCGGGCGACCCCCGTCTTTCCGAACGCCACTCTGTACGTCCAGGCCGCGGAGCTCGCCCACGCCCGCGCGCCCCACGAACGCGACCGTGCCTCGTACGACGCGGCGAACTGGGAGCCCTACGCCGCGGCGGGCCGGCTCGAAGCCCTCGAGGGCGAGGTCGAGATCCGGCCCGGCCTCCGGGTCGTGCCGCTCCCGGGGCACAACGCCGGGATGCAGGCGGTTCGAATCGACTCCGGCGGCCGGACGGCTTTCTATTTCGCCGACGCGCTGCCCACTTCCGCGCACATCCCTCTGCCCTGGATGATGGGATACGACCTCTATCCGGTGGAGCTGCTCGACAACAAGAGACGCCTCCTCGCCGAGGCGGTGCGCGAGCGATGGCTGTGCATCTTCGAGCACGATCCGGATGTCCCGTGGGGAATCGTCGTCGACGAACCGAACGGGAAGAGACGCGTTCACGTCGTGCCGGTTCTCCAGGACCGTTTCGACTGAGAAACGGGATGCGGGCCTTGCTGACGCCTCGCCCTTCCCGGGGACGGCGGGATCCGGTGCTCCCATGACCCTCTCCGTCCTCTTTCTCCTGGTCCCGGCTCTGCTGGCCTACGTGTTCCTGGACCGCGCGGGGCTTCTCCGGTCGGGTCTCGCGCGAGGCTTCGCCGCGTGGGTCTTCGGGACGTTCTCGGCGACGACCGCCGTCTACGGGGTCGCGATCGCTCTCGCGCCCTGGACGGACGGGGTCCTTCGCAAGGCCGCGATCGCTGTCCTCGCGGCTTCGGCCGCCGGCCTTCTTCTCGCGCGCCGTTCCGCCGCTCGATCCGCCCGGTCGATCGTTTCTTTCGGGCCGACACGGCCGGCCGCGGGAAAGGCTCTCTTCCTGATGGCGTGCGGCGCGTTCGCGTTTCTCTTCTACCGCCCTCATCTGGCGCAGACGCCCGAGGCCCTCTTCCGCAGCCCCATCTACTGGGACCTGAACGTCCACGCTCCCATCGTCCAGAACTTCGCCTTCGGCGACAACTTCCCGGCGCAGAACGAGTCGTTCGCCGGCGCCCCGGAGACGTACCACTTCTTCTTCGATCTTCTGACCGCCGTGCCGGTCGCGTTCGGAGTCCCGCTCGCCCCGGCGTTCCTGCTCGTCAGCGCGGCGAGCCTGTTCGCCGTGCTCGGACTTCTCGCGGGTTTCGCGGAAGAGCTGGGCGGCGGCGCCGGCGCCGGGATGCTGGCGGCCGTGCTCGCCTGCACGTCCGGCAGCCTCCGTTTCGCAGACGCTCTGGCGCCCCGCGCCGGCCGCGCCATCCTCGCGGGCGTCACCGATCTCCTGACGCGCCGCGACCATCCGTATCTCGCCTCGTTCGTCGCCGGAAACCCCTTCGCCTACAACGGCACGATGTTCAACCTCTTCTACTTCCTGGAGGAGAGGCAACTCGTGTTCGCGTGCGCGTTCCTTCTCTCCTCGGTGCTTCTGCTCTCGACGCGCGCCCGCTGGAAACCCGCGGCCTGCATGGCCGCCGGGTTCGCGTTCGGGCTCTTTGCCCTATGGCATCTCTTCGCGACGATCGCGCTCGGGCTGGCGCTCGCCTGGCTTCTCGCCGCCGCGCCGGAGCGCCGGAAGACGGCGGCGGTTCTCGCCGGGATGGCGGTTTCCGGAGGCGCGTTTCTGCTCTGGGCCGCCTCCGTCTCCCGGCCGGAATGGTTCGCCCCGGGGGGCCATCCGGCGCTTCGGTGGAACACGGCGTTCTCCACGATGCCGGGCGGGGCCCGCTTCTCGCTTCTCCACGCTCTCGGATACTGGGGATATGGGTGGGGACTGAAAGGAATCCTGAGCGCCTTCGGGCTCATCGTCGCCTGGCGCCGCCGGCGGGCGCTCTTCCACGCGCTCGCCTCGGTCGTCGTGCCCGGGTTCCTTCTCGTGAACACCGTCCAGGTCGTGCCCCTCTCGGTGTACGACAACCACAAGTGGCTGAGGCCACTGATGCTGTTTCTGGATCTCGCCGCCGGCTTCTTCATCGCCGAGAAGATCTGGCGCGCTCGATGGCGGCTGCCGGTTCGCGCGGCCGTCCTGGCGGTCGCCATGATCCTGATGACGTTCTCGGGAGTCCTGGAGCTCGTTCCGTTCTGGCGCAGCCGCCCGACCGTGTTCTACGCTCCCTACCCCATCGGGCTGACGCGGGTCGTTCGGGAGCTCACGGCGCCGCGGGACGTCTTCGCGTCGTTCGAGGCGAACGCTCTCCACATGGCCGGCAGGAAGCTCTTCCTCGGAAACGACTCGGATGAGCGGGGAACGGCCTCCCTGGTCGCCTCCGCCGGCTTCGACGTCGCGCGAAGGCAGCGGGAGCTGATGGACCTCTACGGCGCGACGACGAGAAAAGAGTTCTGCGACGTCGCCCGACGCAACCGAATCGACTGGGTCGAAGTCGAAACGGGGAGGCTGGCAGCCTCCGGAGCCGACGGCCGCTCGCCGGGATTCGAGGCGCTCTCCCCTCACGGCCGCCTGCTCCACTTCCTGGACGTCGAAAGCTTCTGCGGCCGCGCCGCAGGCACGCCCCCCTCCCGGCATCGCCTACCGGAATGAGGACCGCCCCCCACCGGCCATTGGAACGGCGGGGAATGCTCCTTAGACTTCTCGCAGCGCCGTCGTGATCTTCAACCGCGACGCGCGCCAGGCGGGGAAGAATCCTCCAAAGACGCCCATCGCGAGAGAGAAAGCGATCCCGCCGGCGATCAGGGGAGGCGTCAGGCGGAAGTTGAACAGGACCTCCGAGAACGTCCGGAAGTTCATCGTCCCCGTCGGCTTCGTCAGGATCAGGTTGAAGAGGATGAACGCGAGCACCGTCCCCGCGATGCCACCGGCGACGCACAGGAGGAGGGCCTCGAGGATGAACGAGGCAAGGACCGAACGCCGCGAGAACCCGATCGCCCGGAGCGTCCCGATCTCCCGCGTGCGCGCCGAGACCTGCGCGTACATCGTGTTCATGGCCCCGAACGATGCTCCGATCGCGGTGAAGAGCCCGACGAGGATCGCCAGGACCTTGATCGGCGCCCCCGTGACCATCTGCTCCTCGTA
>JALYUA010000019.1 GCA_030854005.1 Acidobacteriota bacterium | reverse complement strand
CTAGATCGGGGATCGAACGGTTGTCGAACGCGTGAGACGCGATTCAGGCTATGCGGACTCTTAACTCCGTCCCCTCAACGCTCGACGCTCCACGCTCAACCCTCTTCTTCCCACGCGCCGGGCGGCGGCAGCGGCCTCTCGAACTCGTCGTCGACCTGCATCGACGGCGCTTCGATCTCGAGGTACAGCTGGAGGGTGGGTTCGGTTTCGCGCATCCGGCGTCTCGCGATCGGAATCAGGATGACCGGCCGCGTGATCTCGTCGGCCGTCCCGGCGTTCGCGCGGAAATCGCGGTCGGCCTTTTGGAGAGCGAGTGCCAGAGGACTCGTGCTTCTCTGCATGGTGTCTTCCTCGTGTGTTTGGTGGAAGACGTAGCAATCGGCGTTCCCGCCAGGCGTCGAGATGAAGCTCTTCCGCTCGTGAGGGTTAGCCGGAAGGGGCCCCGGCCGTCTGCCGACATTTGAGGGTCGGCGGCCTGAAGGATGACAAAAAAAGGCCGCGCCGTTGCGGGCGCGGCCGGTGAAGGCGGTTCGCCGGAGCTCTACGCGGCCTTCTTCGCCTTCGGCTTCGCGGCCGCCGGAGCGCCCTTGGATTCCACCTCCGTGGCCATCATCCGGTAGTGGATCGTGACCTTGTCGCCCACCTTCACATCGGCGGGCATCTTCGTCGACGTGTCGCGGGCGACTTCGAACCGCTCCTTGCCCTTCATCACGACGATGACGGAGCTGTTCACCTCGACGACCGGGCCCGTCACCTGGTACGCGTCCGGCTTCGCGGCGAGCGCCGTCCCCGCCGCGAGCACACCGGTCAGAACGACTGCCGCCAGGAATCGCTGGGTTTTCAGCATGGTTGTCCTCCTCCCGCGATCTTATCCAACAGGGACCCGGCCGGTGAGCCTGTCCAGCCCGCAGCCGGCCCCCGGTTTTCGTCGACGGCCCGGCGCGATGTTAGATTCCCCGCGGACCGCGACGCCGTGAACCAGACGACCACCCGTTTTCTCTGGATCTGCCTCGGCGGCGCTTTCGGGACCGGAGCCCGTTACCTGATCTCGGGATGGGCGCTGGCGATTCTCGGCACGACCCTGCCCTGGGGAACCCTGGCCGTCAACGTCATCGGATCCTTCTTTCTGAGCGCCATCATGCACGCGGCCCTGACGACGAATCTCATCGCCCCCACGCTCCGTCTCGCGCTGACGACGGGCGTGATGGGCGGTTTCACGACCTACTCGACGTTCAACTACGAGACGCTGGCGTATCTCCGGGAAGGCGCCTGGAGAACGGGTCTTCTGAGCGTGGTCCTGACCGTCACCCTGTGCCTCGCCGCGGGAATCGCGGGAATGGCCGCGGCCCGGTGGGCTCTCGGGACCTGAGGACCGGGCGAGAGGAGGAGGAATGCGGATTCTCGACGGCGAACAGCTCCTCGTCAGGATCTTCATCGGTGAGAGCGACCGGTGGAAGCATCAGTCGCTTTCGACGGCTCTGCTGGAAAAGCTGCGCCGAGACGGCTTCGCGGGCGCCACGGTTTTCCAGGCAGTTGCCGGATTCGGAGCTCGGAGTGTCGTTCACTCCGCGCATCTGCTGCGGCTGTCGGAAGATTTGCCGGTGGTCATCGAGATCGTGGATACCGAAGAGAGCATCGCCCGGCTCATTCCGATTCTCGACGAGATGGTGACCGAGGGGCTCGTCACCGTCGAAAAGGCCCGGGTGATCAAGTACGCGCCGGGGCGCCGCCCCCTGGATCAGGCAGGACGCTGAGACTCCCGTCCGGCGGGGGGAGCCCGTTCGGAAAGCGGCTGGTCCCTTCGGTGGGGCCGTGGCTGCGCGTCGGGATCCCGATCGTGGCGGTGGGGGCGCTCTTTCTGTACGCGCTCGCTCCCTGGCTGCCGGGAGCAAAATCCGCGCGGCCTCCGCGCACGATCGTCCTCTACGGATTCTCCATCCTGGCCGAGGCGGTAACCCGGCGCGGTCTCCCCTCGAGGGCATCCTCGCGCAGGCGCGCGAAGGAGAGCACGACCTCGTCATCATCGGGAGCCACGGCCCGCCGTCTCGCGCGCTGCGGGCCCGCGGCGACGTCACCGAGCAGGTGCTGACCGCCGCGGACAGGCCGGTGCTGGTCGTTCCGGGGGATGGCTAACGGTTCACAGGTCTCCGTTCTCACTGGAACGACGCTCAACGCTCAACGCTCGACTCCCAACGGCCTTACGGCGGAACATCTCTTGCAGCCGCGGAGTCCGCCCGCCCGGGCAGGAGGTAGAACCATGTCGGATTCGCATCCCCGGACGACCCTTTTCAGCTCGCTCGCGCTGGCGGCGCTCTTTTCCGCCTGCACCACGAGCAATCCCGCCCCTCCGCCAAGCGGCCCCGCGTACGCGTCCGCTCCCCCTCCTTCGGGAGCGCCCGCCGGGCCGCCGGAACGCCGCTCGGGTGATCCGACCGCCACGTTTGCCGAGATGCTGGGCGGCCGATACGACGGCGTCACGCCCGGAAACATGCTCCATCTGAGCATCCAGAGCGTGGGATTCCACACACTGTCTCACCCATACGACTTGTTCGTCGAGATCTCCGGCCAGTTCGACGGCGAGAACGTTCGCCAGCAGGGATTCCTCCACCTGGAGTCGCAGGGGCGCGGCGTCTACGTCGGTTACATCCCCCATTTCGACGCGACGGTGAGCGCGCTTTCGCCGCGCGCGTCGCGATTCTCCGCGAACGAAGCCAACGCCGCCTGCTCGCTCTACATGCTGCCCCAGGGGGACGGTTTCGTCGGCGAGAACCAGGGCACGACGTGCGCATTCGCGATCCGCGGCGCGATCGGCCGCTGGAGCCTTCAGGTCGAGCCCGGCGGTCTCGTCGTGCGCAGCGAGTCTTCGGGAGAGACCCTTCGATTCCGCCGAACGACCTCCTGATCGCGCGGGAAGACCCGGACGCGGCAGCCGGCGGCGGGCGTTTGCGAAACGCGGAATTCGCCTGAGGGCGCCCGGCGGGCCGGCCGCGCCGGAAAGAGATCCGGTCGAAGCGTCCTTCTGATCGGTGCCGCTTTCGCGACCTCGACCGGTTCTCCGGTGGAGAATGGGCGTGGAGGAGGAGGTCCCATGCCCTCGACGATCGAGCAGAAGAGCGAGCACCCGGCCGCGGCGGGACGGTTCGATCCCGCGGCGGTCGCCCGATACCGCCGCGCCGTCGATTACCTCGCCGGCGCGCAGATCTACCTGAAGGCGAATCCGCTGCTGCAGGAACCTCTTGCGGCCGAGCACGTCAAGGAACGTCTGCTCGGCCACTGGGGCACGGCGCCCGGCATCAACCTGATCTATGCCGCGTTGAACCGCGAGATTCTCTCGACCGGCGCGAGCGTGCTGCTCGTCACGGGGCCGGGGCACGGCGCCGCGGCCAACATGGCGAACATGTACCTCGAAGGCACGCTGACCGAGTTTTATCCGGAGATGACCCGGGACAGGGCGGGGCTCGAGAAGTTTCTGCGCTCGTTTTCCTGGCCGCGAGGATTTCCGAGTCATCTCTCGCCGGCTCTCCCCGGGGTGATTCACGAAGGCGGCGAGCTCGGATATGCGCTCTCGACCGCGTTCGGCGCGGCGCTCGACGAGCCGGACCTCGTCGTGGTCTGCATCGTCGGCGACGGAGAGGCGGAGACCGGGCCGACGGCGGCGAGCTGGCACGGCAACAAGTTTCAGAATCCGGCCACCGACGGCGCCGTGCTCCCGATTCTTCATCTGAACGGCTTCAAGATCTCGAATCCGACCATCTCCGACACGATGACGGACGAGGAGCTTCTCGCGCTCTTCACCGGCTACGGCTGGGACGTTCACTTCGTCTCGAACAGCGACCGGATCGACGCCGACCTCGACGAGACGTTCGGGCGCGCGTTCGCGTCGATCCGGTCGACCCAGGCCCGCGCCCGCCGGGGGGAAGAGATCGAGCGGCCCCGCTGGCCGATGATCATCCTGCGGACCCCCAAAGGGCTCGGGGGACCGCACGAGATCGACGGGATCCAGATCGAAGGGACGTTCCGCGCCCACCAGATCCCGATCAAGGACCCCCGTGAAAATCCCGCGCACTTAGCCGCCCTCGAGCGGTGGCTGCGATCCTACCGGCCGGAGGAACTGTTCGACGCCGACGGCGCGCCGGCGGCGGACATCGTCTCGCTGTGCCCGACCGGCGATCAGCGCATCGCGATGAATCCCGTCTCGTTTGGCGGAGACCGGCGCGTTCCGCTCCGCCTGCCGGCGCTGGAAGCGCACGCGGTGGCGGTCCCAGAGGACGCCCGCGGCGCGTCGAGGGTCAGTCACATGAAGTCTCTCGGCGCGTATCTCTGCGACGTGATCGTCGCCAACGAGCGCGAGCGCAACTTCCGGATCGTCTGTCCCGACGAGCTCGAATCCAACCGGCTCGGGGACGTGCTCGAGGTCACGACGCGTCAGTACGCCTGGCCGATTCCCCCGGAAGCGGAGAAGACGAGCCGCGACGGACGCGTGCTCGAGATCCTGTCCGAGCACATGTGCCAGGGATGGCTCCAGGGCTATCTCCTGACCGGCGGGCACGGGATCTTCCCGTGTTACGAGGCGTTCCTGCCCATCGTCGACGGGATGATGAACCAGTACGCGAAGTTCCTGAAGGCGGCGAGCGAGACTCCGTGGCGGACGCCCGTCGCGTCTCTCAACTATCTTCTGACGTCCGAGGCGTGGAGACAGGATCACAACGGCTTCTCGCATCAGGGGCCCGGGTTCATCAACAACCTCCTCACCAAGAAGGGGAAGACGTACCGGATCTACCTTCCCCCCGATGCGAACACCCTGGTGTCGACGATGGATCACTGCCTTCGGTCCACCAACTACATCAACCTCGTGATTGCGGGGAAGCAGCCGATGCACCAGTGGCTCTCCATGGACGAGGCCATCGAGCACTGCCGCGCGGGCGCGTCGATCTGGCGTTGGGCGTCGAGCGAGCAAGGGGAAGACCCGGACGTCGTGCTCGCCGCAGCGGGCGACAACCTGACGACGGAGGTGCTCGCCGCCGCGGAGATCCTCCGGCAGGTGGCGCCGGACTGGCGCGTCCGCGTCGTCAACGTCACCGATCTGCTCGCGCTCGGAATCCCGCAGAAGTATCCGCACGGATTCGACGAGGACCAGTTCCAGCGGCTGTTCCCGCTGGACGTGCCGGTGGTATTCAACTTCCACGGTTACACGGCGGCGATCAAGCAGCTCTGCTGGGAGCGACCCGGCGCGTCCGCGCGGTTCGACATCAACGGGTATCGGGAGGAAGGCTCCACGACCACGCCGTTCGACATGCTGGTGCGCAACGGAGTGAGCCGATTTCACCTGGTGATCCAGTCCGCGCAGAAGATCGCGAAGCGGCGGCCCGGTGCCGCGGCGCGGGCCGAGGAGATCGTCCGCGCGTACCAGCGCCGCATCCGCGAGCACACTGCCTATGCGGTCGAGCGCGGCGTCGACCCTCCGGAGATCGCGGACTGGCTCTGGCAGAGACCGTCGACCAGCTGACGTGCCGGTTCTCGTCTTCAACGCCGGATCGAGCAGCCTCAAGTTCGCCCTCTTCGCCGGAGAAGGCCGCGAGCCCGCGGCATCGGACACGATCGATCTGGAGCGCGAGTCGATCGCGTATCCCGCCGCGGTCGAGCGCGCCCTCGACCGGCTCGCGCCCGAGCAACGGGCGACGGGATCGCTCGAAGCGGTCGGGCACCGGATCGTGCACGGCGGGGAAAGATTCCGCGAGCCGGTGCTCTTCGACGCCGCGCTCGAACGAGAGCTCGCCGCACTCGACGAGATCGCCCCGCTTCACAATCCTCCCGCTCTCGAGGTCCTGAAGGCCGCGCGGGCCGCTCTCCCGGCGGTCCCGCACGTGGCCGTCTTCGACACGGCCTTCTTCGCCGAGCTTCCCCTCCGCGCGCAGATTTATCCGCTGCCGTGGGAGTGGCGTACCGAGTGGGGGATCCGGCGGTTCGGTTTCCACGGCCTCAGCCATGAGTACGCGGCGCTGCGCGCCAGTGAGCTGACGGAGAGGCGGACGGAGGCTCCGCTCCGTATCGTCAGCTGCCACCTCGGGCAGGGATGCTCGGCGGCGGCCGTCTCCGGGCGGCGGCCCGTCGCGACCACGATGGGATTCACTCCGCTCGAGGGACTCATGATGGGGACGCGCTCCGGCTCCGTCGACCCCGGCATCCTGCCCCACGTGCTCCGGGTCGCCGGCTGGAGCGCGGAGGAGCTGGAGGACTCCCTGAACCGCAAGTCCGGGCTTCTCGGCGTCTCCGGCGTCTCCTCGGATTATCGGAAGGTCGAGGAAGCCGCGGCCGCCGGCAACCCGCGGGCCCGGCTGGCGCTCGACCTCTACGCCGACCGCGTGCGCGACGCCATCGCCTCCCTGGCGGCAGCTCTCGGCGGCCTGGACGTCCTCATCTTCACCGGCGGCGTCGGCGAGCACTCCGCGTCGCTGCGTTCCGCCGCCTGCGCCAACCTCGCCTTCATGGGCGTGACCCTGGAGGGCGGCCGGAACGCCGCCGGCTCCTCCGACGAGCGCAACCTCGCGGCCGCAGGGGAGCCCGTCGAGATCTTCGCCATCCACGCCCGCGAGGAGTGGATGATCGCGGGGAAGGTCCGGTCGCTGTTGCGTCAGCAAGGTTGAGCGTTGAGCGTTCAGATTCAAACGTTCGAATCCCGATCTCGTTGACCGCGGGGGACCGCGGCCGTCTCGCTCCCACTCGTCGCTCGGCTCCCGTCTTCCGGCTCCCGGCGGCGGTCCGCCCGCCTCCCGTCTCCCGCCTACCCCCTCCCGCCCTCGCCGGGCATGCCCCTTGCTCTCTCTCGGGCGACACTCGGCGCGCTTCGCGCGTGCCTTTCGAATGCTGCGGATACGAGGAGTAACAGATGGACCCGATTGCGCTTCTGAAGAAGGATCACCGTGAGGTCGAGGGGCTCTTCAAGGAATACGAGGATGCCGGCGACAACGCGTTCGCGAAGAAGCAGGGGCTCTTCGAACAGATCCGGTCCGCCCTCCAGGTCCACATGGATATCGAGGAAACCATCTTCTACCCGGCCGTCAAGAAGATCCGCGATGCCGAGATCAAGGACGAAGTGCGCGAGGCGGACGAAGAGCACCACCTCGTCAAGCTGATCATCGGGGAGCTGTCGAAGATGAAGCCCCAGGACGAGCAGTTCGACGCGAAGATGACGGTCCTCCAGGAGAACATCGAGCACCACGTCGAGGAAGAAGAGGGCGAGCTTCTGCCGGACGCGAAGAAGAACCTCTCCTCCGAGAGACTCGAAGAGCTCGGCAACAGGATGGAACAGCGCCAGGCGAGCCTCAAGGCCGGGAAGAAGTAGCGAGGCCGACCATCCTTCCAGACACTGGAGCGGCTCAAGACATCGACGGGTCCGTGACACCCGAAAGGAGACCGGCCATGAAGAGAAGAACCGCCTGCTGGATATCGAGCCTGGCCGCCCTGGTGCTGGTC
>JALYUA010000008.1 GCA_030854005.1 Acidobacteriota bacterium | reverse complement strand
GCTCTCCGGCGGGCAGCGGCAGCGCGTCGGCGTCGCCCGCGCTCTCGCGGCCGATCCCGGCCTCGTGCTGATGGACGAGCCATTCGGCGCGCTCGATCCGATCGCGCGGCGCGCGCTCCAGAAGGAGTTCCTCGCGTGGAAACGGCAGCTCGGAAAGGCCGTCCTCCTCGTCACGCACGACATCTCGGAGGCGTTCCGGCTGGCCGACCGCGTGGCCGTTCTGCGCGACGGCCATGTCGTCCAGGTGGGAACGCCCCGCGAGATCGCGGAGAGCCCGGCGGATGAGTTCGTGCGGGAGTTCGCGTCCGAATGAGAGAGTTCGGCCGCTACTTCTGGGAGCGCCGCTCCGAGATCCTCTCGCTGACCGGAGAGCACGTGGTTCTGGTCCTTCTCTCGATCGCGGCGGCGGTCGCTATCGGAGTTCCTCTCGGCGTCCTTCTGACGCGGACGCCTCGCCTCGCGCGGCCGATCCTGGGGCTCGCGGGCGTCGTCCAGACCGTGCCGAGCCTCGCGCTGTTCGGTTTTCTGATCCCGCTCCCGCTGGTGGGCGGGATCGGGCCGCGCACCGCGATCGTCGCCCTCGTCGTTTACGCGCTGCTCCCGATCCTGCGAAACACGCACGCCGGAATCCGGTCCGTCGATCCCGCGGTGGGAGAAGCGGCCGACGGTCTCGGTATGACGCCGCGCCAGCGGCTCTGGTGGGTGGAGATCCCGCTGTCCCTCCCGGTCGTGCTCGGCGGCATACGAATCGCAACGGTCGTCGCGATCGGCATCGCGACCATCGCGGCGGCCGTCGGAGCGGGAGGGCTGGGCGTGCTCATCTACCGGGGGATCGCGACCGTCGACAACCGTCTCATCCTGGCGGGCGCCGTGCCGGCGGCGTGCCTGGCGGTGGCGGCGGACGTACTGCTCGGCGCGGCGGAGAAACGCTGGTCCGGTGTCCGCCCGGAGGCCGCCCGATGAGGCGGATCCTGCTCCTGGCCGCGGTCGCCGCCATCGCCCTCCCATCGGGGTGCGCGCGCGGTCCGCGAAAGATCCGCGTCGGCTCCAAGAATTTTTCCGAGCAGGTACTTCTCGGAGAGTTGGTTGCGCAGGCTCTCGAAGCGCGAGGCGTCGCCGTCGACCGCAAGCTGAACCTCGGCGGCACCTTCGTCTGCCACAGCGCGCTCCTCGCGGGCGAGCTCGACCTGTACCCCGAGTACACCGGGACGGCACACACGGCCATCCTCCGGGAGAAACCGGAACGCGATCCCGCGGTCGTGCGAAAGAAAGTCACCGAGGAATACCGCCGCCGCTGGGGCGCGGTGTGGGCGCCCCCGCTCGGCTTCGAGAACACCTTCGCGCTCGTCGTCCGCGAAGAGGACGCCCGGCGGCTCCGGCTCGCGCGGATTTCGGACTTGAAGGCGCATCCCGATCTGCGTCCGGGTTTCGGGTACGAGTTCGTGGAGCGCGCGGACGGCTATCGGGGGCTGGCGCAGGCGTACGGCCTCGCGTTTACGAATCGGCCGTCGGAGATGGACCTCGGCCTGCTCTATCCGGCCCTCGAAGCGGGACGGGTGGACGTCGTCGCCGGCAACTCGACCGACGGCCTGATAGCGGCGATCCACGGGGTGGTTCTCGAAGACGACCGGCGCTACTTTCCGCCCTACGAGGCGGCGTTCGTCGTCCGCGGCCAGGTCTGGAGCTCGCGGCCGGAAGTCGTCTCGGTTCTCCAGTCCCTCGCGGGACGGCTCGACGCTCCCAGGATGCGGGCCTGGAACGCGATGCTCGACCGCGACAAGAAGCGGCCCGAAGACGTCGCCCGAGAGGTCCTGAAGACCCTCGCCCTGCCTGCCACGGCGCCCGCGGCACGCTAGCCGGAGAGCCTCCCCGAGGCCTGCGGAGTTGCCGCAAACGGCGTCTTTTCACGGGATTACGCCGCTGGAGCCGCGATTTCGAGCAGCGATCTGTTAATCTTGATCCCACACCCGCTCATGAAAGAAATTCTCGGTCTGTCTTCACCGGCGGGCTGGTCCCTTCTCGGGGCAGCGGCCCTCCTGCTCGCGCTCCTCGTCATCTCCTTTCGTTCCCGGTCCTACGTTTTCTGCCAGTACCTGAGAACGATGACGGGAATCGGGCTGCGGCCCGCGGAGGTCCGCGACGCCCATCGGCGCGGCGGCAAGGAGGGAGTGCGGGAGCTCTTCCTGGATCTCATCATCCGGGAAGACCTGAAGCACGGGCCGGTCACGATCCCGGACGGAGCCGACGCCAGCGTCAAAAGCTGACGGGAACGCCTCTCCCGGGCGCGGGACGCCGTAGCGCGCGAGATTCTTGTTCGGGAATTCGTCCGGGTGAGTCTTGCCCCTCACCCCGGCCCTCTCCCCCGGCGCGCGGGGAGAGGGAGTAGAGAGCAGAATCGCTCGCTGATCGCTGATCGCTGACAGCTGACAGCTGACAGCTGACAGCTCACCCTTACGTCTCGATCAGCTTGAAGGTCGGGACTGGCTCCCGGCCGAGCACGCCCCTCAGCACCGTCGCGTGCAGGACCTCGTCGGAGAGGATTCTTCCCGCGGAGGCGGACAGCGCGCGGTCCTGAAACCGGTCGACCACGTAGAGGTAGACGCGCGCCGCCCCGATCTCGAGCTTGAAGGCGAGCTCCAGGACATCCTTCTCGTTGGCCAGCGGAACCCCGAAGGTGTACTCCTTCTTCGGGTCGACCGGCTGGCCCGCCTTGTTCCTGATTGCCTCAGTCAGGAGATCCCGGTGAATCTCGTGGCTTCCCTGGAAGAGCAGGCCCACTTCCTTCGCCTTTGCCGAGAGAAGACCGCTTTTGCCCGCGAGACCGTACGCCCAGATGGCCTCGTGCTCGAGCGCGAGCGCCGTGTTCATCAGGCCGATGTCGTCGTACGTGGCGGAGAGCGGCGCTCCTTTCCTGGGAATCGCGAAGAGAGGTTGCCCGGCGGCGGCGAGCCCGAGGGCCAGCCCGGCCTTTCCGGCGTATCGGAAGAGATCGCGGCGATCCCGCATGGAGACCTCCTGTATGGGTTTTTGGAATTCTATTTGAGGATCGGGTGGATCCCAGGACGGTCCCCATCCGACACGGGGCAAGAGTCCAGGTTTCTCCTGCGGGAAGGCGGCAGAGAGACGTGCATGTCTGCTGGCGTACAGCCTCGGCATGCCCCTTGCTAAAAGGGCAGGACTCTAAGAAGCGCAAATCGCAGGGAGGCCCGGCTGTCGAGTGAATTCGTAGCGGCGCAGGAGAAGGACCGGCGCCCGGATCTCGCTCGGCTCATGCTCCTGGCAGCCAGGGGCGATGAAGTCTCGTTCTCGCGGCTCTACGAGATCTTTTCGCCCGTCGTCTTCGGCCTTTCTCTTCGGATCCTGGGGAACACCCCGGCCGCGGAAGAGGCGGTCGTTGATGTGTTTTCGGAGATCTGGCGACAGCCGCCGCAACTCGATGGCGCTTGCGGCTCTCCGCTCCTCTGGATTACGACCCTGACCCGAACCAGAGCTCTCGAGCGCCGCCGTGCCTCTGGTAACGTCGTCTCGATGGCAACGGCTCCCGCCCCCGTCCCGCCGCCTGTCGAGGGGGCGAACCCCGAGCCCTGGGGTTCGCAAGAGTCCCGACGGGCCCGCGCGGCGCTCGAAGGCCTGCCTTCGGATCTCCGACGGGTGCTCGAGATGGCCTGTTTCGAGGGCCTCGCGCCCGATGAGATCGCAACGCGCCTGGCGCTCTCTTCTGAGACGGTCCGGCAGCGGATTCGCCGTGGCATGAGCGGGTTTCGGGAAGCTCTGGGCTCCCTTCACCCGGAGGACCGGCCTCATGGATGAGACGAAGGATCCTCTTGCGGACGCGCCGCGGTGGCTCCCCGACGGGAGGCAACCGTACGATCAGGAAATGGAGGCGTCTTTCGCCTTGCTGGCGCTGGCGGCAATTCCTGTTCCGCCGCCGGCTGGCGTCCGCCAGCGGCTCCTGAGCGCCGTGCGAGAGAGGCACGAGCGACGCGGACCTGGGGCTCTCGATGCGAGGCAGGAGGTCCGCCCGGGGGTTTCCCTCGTCCGAACCCGGTTTCTTCCGTGGGAGGAGCACCCTTCCCCCGGCGTTCGGATCAAGAACGTCTCGACGGATCCGATCACCGGCTCTCCGTGTTTGCTGGTCGAGCTCGCCCCGGGTTCCGTCTTCCCGGATCACGATCACGCGGGAGTTGAGAAGGTTTTCATCGTCCGAGGGTCGGTGTCCGTCGCGGGCCGTTTGCTCCAGACGGGAGACTTCTGCCGTTCAGACCCGGGGACGAGCGATTGGGACATCACCACCGACGAGGGTGCTCTCCTTCTCGTGATCTCAGACCGCGCCCCGCTCTCTCACGCGGACGCTGGCAACCGCTGAAATTCCGTTTTGCAGGCGGCTGCGGCTGCGAGTACCGCTGCGGCTGCGGGTAGTCGCTCCTCCCGAATCGCTGCCTTCGCCCGGTAAAAAAAGAACCGGCCCGGTTTCCCGGGCCGGCAAGTGGACCTGAAACGAGGAGACTCAGTCGGGATCGGACTCGACGAACGAGTTCGGAACCTGGGTCGAGCTCTCGTGCGTGTGGCTGTATCCGGAGTAGGGGCGCGCCGCGTACGGCATACCCGTCAGGTAGGCGGCGTCGGGGCCGTCGACGCCGTCGCCGAGTGCGTTGTTGGGCGAGACGTTGAACCCGTTGACCAGCACGCCTGCCAGGACTCGCAGCTCGATGTCCACGATGTCGTCGCCCAGACGCCGGCCGTTCGGGAATCCCCCGATATCGTTGGCGAGAAGGCCGAGCCGGCTCGCATTCGCCTTCGGCGTCGGATAGACCGCGACGTTCAACCGGAGCTCGTCCGCGACCACCTCGTTGGGACGCCGGGTCAGGCCCTGAAACCCCAGGACGAGGTTCAAGAGGTCATTGCGCGGAGCCGGAGGGGAATTGATGTTGAACAGCGCCTTCAGCAGCTTGGGAACCTCGGGATCCAGGATCGGGCCCGCGTACTGGGCGTCGTCCTTGGGGGCGGTGGAGTTGAACTGGTCCTTGAACGCGCGCGGAACCACGACCTCGTTGATGAGGGGATTGCCGAGCCGCGAGACCTGGATCCAGGCGCCGGAGCTCTGGCTCGCGCCGTTGGCCTGCAGCACGCGGGTGGCCTGGCGCCACGTCGACGACCAGACACCGATGATGGCGTTCGGGTCGAAGATCAGGGTGGGAGCGGCTCCGTTTCGGGTGAGCTGCTCGATCGGGACGGAGAGCGCGATCGTGTGGGTGTTGAAGCCGGAGAGCGTGTTGATCCCGCCGCCGTGGTCGCCGACCGCGGTGCCGGCTCGAAAGTTTATGAGGTCGAAGATGACGCCGAGGTCCGCGAAGAAGGGATCGCGGCGGGGCCCCGCGAATACTTGCACGTTGTTGTCCATCGTATAGACGCCCCCGCCCGTGCCGGCCGCCACTTCGTACCCGTCCGGAAAGGACTTCGGGCCGACGTTGTTGGGAAGCTCGAGCAGGTCCTGTCCGATGCGGGTGATCGACGAGCCCGTCGCATCCGCGGAGGGTCCGATGATCCGATCGACGGTGAAGGTGTAGTAGACGATCAGGTTGGGGTCATTGCCCCATGCCTTCGCGTTCAAGCCCTCGAT
>JALYUA010000303.1 GCA_030854005.1 Acidobacteriota bacterium | reverse complement strand
TCCCCGACCGCGAACCCGGCCGCCGGCGTTCCCGTCACGTTCGGCGCGATCGGGATCACTTTTTCGGAGACCGCGTCGAGGACGATCCGCACTTCTGCCGGCGAGATCGCGATGACCTCGATCTCCGCCTCGCACAATCCTTGGCAGGACAACGGAATCAAGATCTTCGGCCCCGACGCGCGCAAATGGCCGGACGGGGAAGAAGAAGCGCTGGAGAAAAAGCTTCTTTCCGACGACCGGGAAGGCGCGCCGCCCGAGGCGAAGTCGATCGACGCCGACCCGGCGCTCTGCGAGCTCTACCTCGCCCGGCTGGCGAGAAGCGTTCCGGTCCGGCTGGACGGCGCGCGGATCTTAGTCGACGCGGGGAACGGCGCGGCGTTCCGGCTGGGGCCCGAGGCTCTTCGCCGGGCGGGCGCTCGCGTCGACACGATCTGCGACGCTCCTGACGGACGCAACATCAACGAAGGGTGCGGCGCGCTTCACCCGGAGAACATGCTGGGCGCGGTCCGGGAGAAGAGCGCTGCGCTGGGAGTGGCGTACGACGGAGACGCCGACCGATCGATCTTTTCGGACGAAAACGGAAAGATCCTGGACGGCGACGACGTGCTGTGGATCATCGCCAGCGACTGGAAGCGCAAGGGCATCCTTCCTCCGGGCGGTATCGTCGGAACGGTCATGTCGAATTTCGCGCTCGAGGCGGCGCTCGCCCGCGAGGCGATCCCGTTTCGCCGCTCGGCGGTCGGCGACCGGAACGTGGCGAGGCTCATGGAAGAGTCCGGGGCGGCGATTGGCGGAGAGACATCGGGTCACGTCCTCCTCCCCTTCTCGCCCGCGGGCGACGGGATCCTGACGACCCTTCTCTTAGCGTCGATTCTCGTCGAGAGCGGACAGCCCCTGTCGCGCCTGGCGACGCTCGAGAAGACGCCGCAGGCGTTGAGAAACGTGCGAGTGCTGCGCCGGATCGACATCGACACGCTGCCCTCGGTCTCCGGCGCGGTCGCGCGGGCGCGGCAGCAGTTCGACGGCCGCGGCCGGATCTTTCTGCGCTACTCCGGCACCGAGCCCCTCCTGCGGATCCTCGTCGAGGGCCCGGACGCCGCCGAGGTTTCCCAGATCGCGGGCGACCTCGAGGCGGCCGTGCGCGCCGAGCTGACGTAGGAGAGGAAGCTCTCAGCTGTCAGCTCTCAGCTGTCAGGCGGCCCGAGAAGAGGACTCGACCCGAGAAACTGAAACCGAGGACTGAAAACTGAGAACTGAGAACTCTTCCAGGGCCATCCTCTTCGACGCGGGGGGGACGCTCATCCACCTCGACGGGGACCGGATCTGCCGCGCCGCCGGGGCTCCGCACGCCGCCGCCCGGTTCGGGGAGGCGGCGTCGGCGGCGTCGGCGACCCTCGGCGCCTGGATCGTGCGCCATCCGACCTCGACGGATGCGGAGCGCGTGCCTTTTTTCCTGGACCAGATCCTCCGCGGCCTGGGGCTCGAAGAAGAATCGGCGAGGAAAGCCGCGGCGGCCGCCGTGGGCGCCGAGCACGCGCGGGCAAACCTGTGGTCCCGCGCGGGGGAAGGGGCCTCCGCGACCCTCTCGACCCTCCGCGAGCGCGGGTACCGGATCGGGGTCGTCTCAAACGCGGACGGGAGGGTCCGCGCGCTGCTCGACAGCGCCGGGCTCTCGCCCTTTCTCGAGGTCGTCGTCGACTCGTTCGAAGTGGGATTCGAGAAGCCGGATCCGCGCATCTTTCTCACGGCCACCGAGCGGCTCCAGGTCGCGGCGTCGGAATGCGTCTACGTCGGAGACATCTACTCGATCGACGTCGTCGGCGCGCGCGGCGCAGGCATGCGCGCGATCCTGATCGGCACAGGGGCCGCGGAAGAGCCCGTTGAGCGCGTGCTCACCCTGCCGGAGCTGCTGGCGAAGTTCCCGGACAGAGCCTGACCCGCGTGCTGACAGCTGACAGCTGACAGCTAATCGCTACCTCTCGATTTCCGGGACCGGCTCGCCCGTCGTGTTCGGCTCCGAGAAGACCAGCGCGGTCCCCTGCACCGGCAGGAGCACCGTGTGATTGCGCTCGGCGAAGTCGAGCCAGATCTCGTAGAAGCCGTTCGAAGAGACGGCCATCAGGCGGCCGGGCTTGTTCTTCAACTCCAGGGTGGGGCAGAAGATGACGACTTTGGCGGGTAAGTCCAAGCGACCTCCTGAGTGCGCGTTCCCGGTTGTCCAACTGCCAGTTGTCAGGCGGCGGTGTCGGGTGTCTCTCCCATTATGACAAGCATCTCGGCCCACGTCACCACCGGCACCCCGAGGGACCGGGCCTTTTCGAGCTTCGAGCCGGCGGCCTCCCCCGCCACCAGGTAATCGGTTTTCTTCGAGACGGAGCCCACGACCCGGGCGCCCGCGCTCTCGAGGCGGGCCTCCGCCTCTTCGCGGCTGATTCCCTCCAGCACGCCCGTGACGACGACCGTCTTGCCCAGGAGCGCGCCGTCGGGCGGCGGCGCCTCCTCGCGGGAGTCGAAGTTGACGCCGTATCCCCGCAGCCGCTCGATCAGCTCGCGGTGCCGGGGGTGAGCGAACCACGCGACCACGGCGGCGGCCGTGTTGGGGCCGACCTCCTCCGCGCGCTGGAGCTCCTCTTCGGTCGCCGCGGCGAGCCGGTCCAGCGTGCGGAAGCGCCGCGCCAGGATTCTCGCCGCCTTCTCTCCAACGTGGCGGATTCCCAGGGCAAAGATGAGGCGCGAGAGGTCGTTGCCCTTGCTCGCCTCGATCTGCGCCATCAGGTTGCCCGCGGATTTTTCGCCCCAGCGCTCGAGCGCCGCGAGGTCTTCCGCCCGAAGCGCGTAGATCGACGCCACGTCGGCCAGGAGCCCGACCGTGACGAGCTGGTCGACGAGCTTCTCCCCCAGACCCTCGATGTCCATCGCGCGGCGGGAACAGAAGTGGCGCAGCGCCTCCCGAACGACGGCCGGGCACGCCGGGTTCACGCACCGTGTCGCAACTTCCCCGGCGTCGCGGACGACCGGGTCTCCGCAGACGGGACAGCGCGCCGGCATGACGTAGGGCGCCGCATCCGCCGGCCGCTCCTCCAGGAGGACCCGGACGACCTTCGGGATGACGTCTCCCCCTTTCTCCACGATCACCGTGTCGCCGACGCGGACGTCCTTGCGGGTCAAGTCCTCGTAGTTGTGGAGCGTCGCGCGCTTCACCGTGGTGCCGGCGAGAAGCACCGGATCGAGGTGTGCGACGGGGGTCAACGCCCCCGTCCTTCCGACCTGGACGGTGATGTCCCGCACGACCGTCCTCTTTTCTTCCGCCGGGTACTTGTACGCGAGAGCCCAGCGGGGCGATTTCGCCGTGCTTCCCAGGCGTTCCTGGAGGGCGCGGTCGTCCACCTTGATGACTGCGCCGTCGGTCTCGAAATCGAGCTCGAGCCGGCGGGTCCTCCACTCCTCGAGAAAGGCGCGGACCTCTTCGAACGACGCGCACCGGCGGGAGTGCGGGTTCACGCGGAAGCCCAGCTCGCGCAGGCGGTCCAGGATTCCGGTCTGCGAATCCGGGATCCGGGGCGCCGCGGCGATCCCGTACAGCCAGGCCTCGAGGCGCCGGCGCGCCGTGACCCGGGAATCGAGAAGCCGCATCGTTCCTGCCGCGGCGTTCCTCGGGTTTGCGAAGAGCGCCTCGCCTTCGGCCTCGCGCTCCGCGTTGACCTTCCCGAACGCCTTCTTCGTGTAGAAGACCTCTCCGCGCACTTCGACGGTCCCGGTCTCCGGGATTCGCAGGGGGATCGAGCGGATGGTGCGCACGTTCTCCGTCACGTCTTCCCCCCGGACGCCGTCCCCTCTCGTCGCGCCGCGGACCAGGCGCCCGTTCTCGTAACGAAGGGCGATCGACAACCCGTCGATCTTGAGCTCCGCCACGTACGCCGGCGGATCGGCGCCGAGGATCCGCCGGGCGCGCGCGAGCCAGGCCTCCGCCTCCGGCCAGTCGTAGGCGTTCTCGAGCGAGAGC
>JALYUA010000278.1 GCA_030854005.1 Acidobacteriota bacterium | reverse complement strand
AGCTCGAGGACGTCCGCGGCTACGAGGCGATGACCTTCAAGCCGCTCTACGACACGTTTCCGCTCTGGTGCGTCCACCAGCCGGTGTGGTTCAACCGGATCGACGATCCGACCCGGCCGTTTCTCTCGTTCTTGAACGTCCGGTGGTTTCTGCTGCCCGAGGATCGCGAGCCACCTCCCGGCTGGCCGGTCCTGTCTCGAAGCGGGGAAGGCGTCCTCGTCGAGAATCCGGGAGTCCTGCCTCGCGCCTTCGCCCCTCGCCGCGTGCGGTGCGAGCCGGACGCCCGGCGGCGGATCGCGGCCCTGACGGCGATCTCGGATTTTCGCGACCAGGGCCTCCTCTCGGAAGGACAGGCGCGGGGAGAGGCATGGGAGTCCAATGGACCGGCCTCCGTCTCGATCGCCGGCTACGGCGTCCAGCGTCTTGCGATGTCCATCGAGGCGCAGGCGCCGGCCGTGGTGGGAACGTCGATGACGGCCTGGCCGGGATGGAAGCTGCGCGTCGACGGTCGGCCCGCGGAGGTGCTGACGTACAACCACGCGTTCGTGGGGTTTCGCGTTCCGGCCGGGCGGCATGAGGCCGTCCTCGACTACCGGCCCGACAGCGTCGTCGCGGGCGGCACGATCAGCCTCGCGTCGCTGGCGATCTCGCTCCTCCTTCTCCGTTTCCCCGGACGGAGGCGGCCGGGGCATGGCTCACCGCGGCCAGCACGAGAAGCGGAACGAGCACCATGAAGATTCGACCGGCCGACCACTGGATCCACTGCGAGGGGTCCGGGCCTCCGTGCAGATACGTGAAGACGAAAAAAGCCGACAGCACCGCTCCCAGAGCGACGGGAGAGAGAGACCCCCGGGAGCGGGAGCGCGCGACGAGCCACGCGGCCAGCGGAACGAGCCACGCCAGCGCCGCGCCCGCGCGCCACATTGCCGATCCGATCCCGGCGAGTGCGAGCGGGAGCCGCTCCCAGTGGACGTCGAGCGTCCGGCCGTAGCCTTCGTACCACCCGAACAGGAAGGTCCTCCGCCCGAACGCGAACCACGCGCCGAGCGAGAGCAAGGCCGGACCGAAGAGCAGGAGCGGCGCCGCCGGCCAGGCGACGCTTCGGCGCCGCGTCCAGAGAAACAGCGCCCCGGCGGCCAGCACGAACGGGAGGCCCTCGACCTTGGCGGCCGCGGCGCCGGCGAGCAGCAATCCGGCCAGCAGCTGCGCCGGGCGCTTCTCCGCATCCCGCCCGAGAAGGAGCGCGATCGCGAGGGTCTGAAACAGAAGGAGCGCCATGTCGGCGTTGCCCGCGATCTCGAGCGAGTGCGAGAGGAATCCGAGGCTCGCGACGATGGCGGCCGTCGCCGCGATGGCATCCCTCCGGCCGATGAAGCGCCGCAAGATTCCCGGGAGAGCCACGGCGCAAGCGCCAAGCAGGATGGGCGAAGTCGCCGCGGCGGCCATCCATGGCAACCGTCCCGCCACGAGCGTCGCGAAAGCGTAGAGGTTGGTCACGAGCGGCGGATAGGACGTGTGGAGATAGCGAAGGAACGGCTCGCCGAGGAAGCCGTCGTCGATCCGGCGGGCCGCGGCGAAGGCCTCTCCCTTCGGCCCCCAGAAGAGGAGGAGGTCAGGCGAGGTCGCGGCGGAGGCGAGCGCGGCCGCGAGCGACGCCAGGAGCGCGGCGCCGCAGACGACGATTCCGAAGAGCTCGAACGCGGAAAGCGGCCCGGAACGCGCATCGCGAATCTCTTCGCTGACGCGAGCCCCGCGGCGCCCGAGCGCGAACCGCAGCGCGAAACACTGCGCCGCGGCGAGGAGAACGAGAATCGGAACGCTCCAGGGCACATGCGCGAGAGTCAGTACGGTCATCGTCCACGAGAGCGCGACGGCGCCGGCGGCCGCCGCCAGGACGGCCCGGCAGGCGGTGCCGAACGGGCGGAAGGCAGGGTGCAGCAGCAGCGGCGCTCCGGCGGCCGGAAAGAGGATCCCGCTCGCGATCCAGGCCGCGTTCGCGTTCAAGGACGTCGCCGCTTCCAGACCGATCCCCCGGCTCCCTGGAAGAGGAGCGTCCCCGGCGAAGCGGCGGGCGGCGGCCCGAGCACCAGGACGTATTCCGCCTGCGCCTCGTACTCCGGCGTGAAGGCGCCCCACTGCGCACCCGGCAGGAGCCGCCGCCCCGGCAGAAGCGCGACCGCAGCTCCGTGGAGCGCGCCCTCGCGGTCCGCGTCTCGCGGCTCCGTGACCGCTACGGCGGTGACGCCCGCGGGAACCACCCGCGCGGCGCTCGTCAGGAAATGAAACGCCGGGCCCGCCGTGGTTCGCGAATCCGTCCGGTCGAACGGCGTGTCCGCCGGCCGGAAAATGTCCCGGGGCGAGGGAAGGCGCGCAAAGGACCAGACGGCGAGGACGCCCGCGCCCGCGAGAAGCATGACGCTCTCGGGCGCCGGCCGCGCACGGTTCATGCGGGCGGCGGACCAGCGCCCGCGAGGCGCCGAAGCGTCTCGAGATTTCGCCGGTCGAAATCGAGGGCCTCGTCCTTGGGGGTCTCCAGAAACTTGGGGATGGCTCCGAATCGCGAATCCGACAGAAGACGGCGGAAGCCGGCTTCTCCGATCATTCCCTGGCCGATGTGCTCGTGACGGTCGACGCGGGAGCCCCGCGGCCGTTTGGAGTCGTTCACGTGGATCGCCTGCAGGCGCTCGAGGCCGACGGTCCGTTCGAGCGAGCCGACGGTGTCCTCCCAGCCGCGCGCCGAGACGAGGTCGTAGCCGGCGGCGTGGACGTGACAGGTGTCGAAGCACACCGCCACTCTCCGGGGCCGCCGGAGCGCGCCGAGGATGTCCCGGAGATGCTCGAACGTGTGCCCTACGGCGTTGCCCTGTCCCGCCGCGGTCTCGAGGAGCACCCGCACGCGCACGCCGGCCGTCCGCTCGAGCGCCTCGTCTAGCCCCGCGGCGATCCGCGCCACGCCGGCCGCTTCGCCCTCTCCGCCGTGAGAGCCCGGGTGCAGGACGAGCGCCGGAATGCCGAGGCGGCCGCAGCGCGCGATCTCATCGGCCAGCGCGGCGGCGGACTGCGCACGGAGGGCGGCAGCGGGGGATCCCAGATTGATGAGATACGAGGCGTGCGCCACCACGTGAGAGAAGGAAGCCGCCCTCGCGGTGCGCCGGAACTCGCGCGCTTCCGTGTCAGGGATCTCTTTCCCGACCCATCGGCTGTTGTTCTTGACGAAGATCTGAAGCACCCGGCAGCCCGTGGAGATCCCCCGCTCGACTGCCCGCGGCGTTCCTCCCGCGATCGAATGGTGCGCCCCGATCAGAAGGGTGTCGCCCGGGCGGTCGCTGCTACCGTGTGCGCCCGCGCCGATCAGGACGGAGTCGCCCGACCGAATGCGGCCGCCGCGTGCGCCCGCGCCCTCGGAAGGGGCGGCGAGTCGCGGCCGCGCCGTGTCTGTCTTTCGCCTCACCCGTTGGCGAGCGGCGCCGCTGTCTTCCCGCGTCAGGAAGGTTTCTCGGGATCCGCGATCTTCTCCAGGAGCTCCTGCCCGATCCGCCGGGAGACGAAGATCTGTTTGAGGTAGTTGAGCGAGGTGAGCGCGAAGGGGACGCCCGCGGCCGAGAACGGGGCTCCCATCGCCGCTAAGGCCAGATGCCGCGCCTTCTCGCCGCGGGTGAACTCCGGGTTGCGCCAGTCGAGGACGCTGCCGTAGTACCGGAAGACCATCTGGTAGACGTCCGACAAGAGCACCCGGAATCCCATCTCGCTGCCCCAGACGAAACACTCTCCCGACCGGATGCGGGTCAGGAACTCCCGGGGAGTCGCGCCCTCGGCGACCGTGTAGACCTTCGCGAGAGGGGCGAGAGTGTGCGCGTCGGAGCCCGCCACGAGCGAGACCGCGCCGCGTTTTTCCCGGACGACGGCCATCAGGGCTTCGATCAGGCGATTGTGCTGAGAAGCCATCGCGCCGTTCTTGACTTCGAAGACGTCGAACATCCGGAGCATCTCTTCGAAGTACTGGCGCGGCGAGTTCCGCATCCGGTAGTTCTGGAACATGTGGTTGGCGGAGGCGAGGATCCCCTCCTGCCGGAGCCAGGCGTGAAGGTCGTAGATGTTCTCGCGGAGCCGCTGGATCTCGCGGTGCTGCCGTTCGTCGATGTCGAAGACGTTGACGTGGATGCGCTGGCGGGTATCCGGGAACCAGGTCTCGACCTCTTCCGAAATGAAGAAATCCTCGAGGTCGGGGTTCTGATTCAAAAGGTAGAGGCAGCCGTCGATCGAGTCATGGTCCGTCAGCGTGACGAAGTCCATGCCCCTCTCCTTGGCGACGCGGTAGACCTCTTCCGGGCGGTTGTAGGAGTCGCGCGTGTTGGCGATCCGGAAGTACTTGAACGTCGAGTAGACCGAGTGGCAGTGAAGGTCCGCTTTTTTGAACCGGACGTCGGAGAACCAGGCGGGGATCTCGGTTTCGTCCGGCCGGGAGGAGTCCATGAAAGAGCTAGGGTTGCAAATCGCGAGCCCGCCGTCAAATCACGAGCTCTCAGCTTCCCTATGCTACGTTTTCTGGATGCGCCGGGTCTTTTTTCGCGTCCTCTATGTGTTTCTGCTCGTGGCGATCTTTCTCGGGGGCGCCTGGCTCGCCTTCGAGAAGTCGATCGTCGGCCGATCTCTGACGGTCCCGGATCTCGTCGGGAAGTCCCTTCCGGAGGCCATCCGGATCGCCCACGACACCGGCCTCCAGGTCGACGAGCAGGCGGCGCGCGCCCGCAACGACGATCGGATTCCGCGCAACCTCGTGCTGACGCAGGCTCCCGAGAGCGGCTCTCTCGCCAAGCCCTCTCAGATCGTGCGGGTGGTTCTGTCGCTCGGTCCGCGGGAGCTGCGCGTCCCCGATCTGTCCGGCCTGCCGCCCCGGGCCGCGGCCCTGCGTCTGGCGCAGGACACCCTCCAGCTCGGCGCTCTCTCCTGGTATCGCGATCCGACGGCCCGCATCGGGATCGTGGCGCAGGACCCGGAGCCCGAGTCGCCCCTGGGAAAGAACGCGCCGGTCGCCGTGCTCACCAACCGGGGGCTTCCTGAAACCCGGTACGTCATGCCGGACCTGATCGGAAAGGACGCCGAGGTGATGAAGGCGCGACTCGAGGCCTACGGCTTCCGCGTCGGCAGCGCGCGGTTCGAATCGTACGAAGGCGTGCCACCCAACACGGTCCTCAAGCAATTTCCCACGGCCGGATCCCCGCTGTCGTCGCGCGAGGTCGTGTCGGTGACCGTCTCCCGCGCCTCTGACGCGCCCAATTCGCCGGTGTCGCGATGAATGTCCGGATCGCGCCCTCGCTGCTGTCGGCGGACTTCGCGCGTCTGGCGGACGCTCTCGCGATCGCCGAGGAGGGTGGCGCGGACGTCGTGCACGTCGACGTGATGGACGGGCACTTCGTCCCCAACCTCACCCTCGGGCCCCCCGTGGTCGCCGCTCTCAAACGAGCGACCCGGCTGCCGCTCGACGTCCACCTGATGATCGAGAAACCCGAGGAATCGCTCGACCGGTACCTGGACGCCGGCGCGGACTGGATCTCCGTCCACGTCGAGGCGACGCGGCATCTCCAAAGGTGTCTCGACGTGATCCGGCGGGGCGGGGCCCGCGCGGGCGCGGCCTTGAACCCCGCCACGCCGGTCGCGGCCCTGTCGGACTCGTGGGAAGACCTGGATTACGCGGTGGTGATGTCGGTCAACCCGGGGCGGGGGGGCCAGGCGTTCCTGCCGCACTCCGTCGAGAAGGTCCGGAACCTCCGCCAGGCGGTCCTGGAAGCCGGGAGCCGGGCGTCCATCGAGGTCGACGGAGGGGTCGATCTCTCAAACGCGGCCGGCCTCGCCAACGCGGGCGCTGAAATTCTGGTCGCGGGCACATCGGTTTACGGACAGGATGACCCCAGGGCCGCCATTGAAAGACTTCGGGCGGCTGCCCGGGGAGGAGTGAGAGTTTGACGAAGATCCGAACGAGACTGACCACGCCTGCCGCGATCCTGACGGCCGTCCTGGTCGCCGCGGGCTGCGCCTCCACGAACAAGAAGCCGGACAAGATCACGACGGAGCTGCTCTCGACCCCCAAGGAGGGGCTCTTCGAGAAGGGCAAAGCCTTGATCGAGCGGAAGAAGTACGACGCGGGCCGCAAGTACCTGAGCTTCGTCTTCGAGACCTATCCCAACGATCCCCTGGGCCGGCAGGCGCTTCTCATGGTCGCCGACTCTTTTTTCAGGCAGGGCGGAACGACGGGTTACACGGAAGCGCGATTCCGCTACCGCGATTTCCTGAACCGCTATCCGGGAGCCTCGGAACGGGACTACGCCCGCTACCAGTTTGCCGTCTGCTACGACCGCGAGCACGAGAAGCCGGACCGGGACCAGACGTCCACCCGCGAAGCCATCGAGCAATACCGGGCCCTGCTCCGGGAGTTTCCCAATACGGGACACTCGGCGGCGGCGAACGCCCGCATTCACGCGCTCATCGACCTGCTCGCGGAGCACGAGTTCTCCGTCGGGTACTTCTACATGCGCAAAGGGGCGCCCGGGGCGGCGCTTGCGAGGTTCGCCCAGCTCGAAGAGCGGTTCCCGGAGTACGGGCGGAGGGACAAGCTTTTCTTCTACGAGGGACAGGTCCTGCAGCGGCTGGGCCGCCAGGACGAGGCGTCGCGCTATTACTCCCGCCTGGTCGAGGAGTACCCCGCCAGCGAATTCGTCAAAAAGGCGCGGGAAAGAGGAGGAAAGCCGCCCCAGCCGGCGACCGCCTCCGTTGACACCGGTCGAAAGAACGAGTAAAAGTACGGTACAATCCCGGTTTAACCGTATTTTTTTAGGAGCCGCCATGCGCCTCCCCGTGCGTCCCGGTCTCGTGCTGTCTCTCGCCCTGAGCTGGTCGGCGGCCGCGTTCGCGCAGACGGCGAAACCAGCGCCGCTCGGGGGAGCCAAGCTCGGCCCCGAGACCCAGAGCGCGACACCCGTCGTCACGAGGGTCGAGAAACCGATGCACGTCCCCTCGACCACCGAGTCCGCGCCGCAGCCCGTCGGTTTTGAAAGCGACGTCTACTGCTTCGGATACATCGGCGCGCCCAGCGAGCACTTCCCCCTGCGGGTGCACGGCGCGGAGAATCTCTTCGAACAGACCGACTACATCACCGACGACCTGCTCTATGTGGACGGCGGGTACGACGCGGGCCTCAAGGTCGGAGACCAGTACTGGATCGTGACCCCCGAACAGGACGTGATCCATCCCCTCACCGAGAAGTCGATGGGCCGCTTCTACCAGTACAGAGGCCGCGCGACGGTCGACAGCGTCGAGCCCCGCACGGCGATCGTCCGCATCACGTCCGCGTGCACGGACATCCCGATGTTCGCTTCCCTGAAGAGATTCGAGCCGATTCCGATTCCCCTGGTTCGCAAGGGCCCGATGGCGAAGTCCGGCGACCTCCCGTCCGGCAAGGCGAGGGGACGGATCGTGTTCAGCAAGGACGGCGTCGTCGCCCTCGGCGCGGACCAGATGGTCATGGTGGATCTCGGAGCCGCCGACGGCGTGCAGCCGGGCGACTTCGTGACCCTGTTTCGCTACTCCTCGGGGCGGGAGTACGGGATCAAGGCGATGGGAACGTACTGGGTCACGCTCCCGCCGCCGCCGGGTGTGTCCATTCCGAGGACATATCTCGGCGAGGGTGCCGTGCTGAACGTCGGGGACAGGTGGTCCGTGGTCCGCCTGACCGATTCGACCCGGATGCTCCAGGTCGGCGACGAGGTCGAGCTCAAATAAACCGTCGCTTCGCTCGCTGCGGGCGTGCGTTCGCCGCGGCGAACGCACCGGCGAGCGGCTCGGCCGGATGCGGCCTCGACCGCTCGCCTCACCCCTCCGCTCGCTTCGCTCCCGCAGCGTGAGCCTCCTCCCTCCCTTCGGTCGGGAGACTTCTCACGCTGCGGGCTTAGCCACCATCTCGACGGAAGCGCAGCTCTGCTCCCCTCTGCTCCTTCTGCTCCCTCTCCCCGCGCGCCGGGGGAG
>JALYUA010000266.1 GCA_030854005.1 Acidobacteriota bacterium | reverse complement strand
GCCGGTCTCCGCGCGCGACCGCGCGCTCTACGGCCTCGGGCGGGTTTTCGTGTACGGACCTCTCAAGAACGTCCTCGGTCTTTCCCGCATCCGGCTCGCGTACACCGCGGGCGAGGCCATCGGCCCGGATCTCTTCGGATTCTTCCGATCGCTCGGAATCAACATCAAGCAGCTCTACGGCTCGACGGAAGGCTCGGTCTTCGTGTGCGTCCAGCCGGACGGCGGGGTCAAGCCGGACACCGTCGGCACGCCCGTGAAGGGCGTCGAGGTGAAGATCGCGGAGGACGGCGAAGTGCTCTTCCGCGGGCCGGGAGTCTTCCACTCGTACTTCAAAAACCCGCAGGCGACCGCGGAGACGCGCACGCCCGACGGCTGGGTGCACACGGGGGACGCGGGCTTCTTCGACGAGGACGGACATCTCAAGATCATCGACCGCGCGAGAGACGTCGGGAGGCTCACGAACGGCACGCTCTTCGCGCCGAAGTATCTCGAAAATAAGCTGAAGTATTTCCCGTGGATTCGGGAAGCTGTCGCGTTCGGGGACGCGAGAGACCATGCGGCGGCCTTCGTCAACATCGACCTGCAGGCGGTCGGCGACTGGGCGGAGCGGCGGAATCTTCCTTACAGCGGCTACACGGACCTGGCGGCTCAGGAGCCCGTCTCGGAGCTCGTCCGCGAGTGCGTCGAGAAGGTGAATCGCGACCTCTCCGCGGACTCGCGCCTGTCCGGCTCCCAGATCCGCCGTTTCCTGATCCTTCACAAGGAGCTCGACGCCGACGACGGCGAGCTGACGCGCACCCGGAAGGTGCGCCGGAGCTTCGTGGCCGAGAGGTATGCCGGGCTGGTCGAGGCCCTCTATTCCGGGCAGGAGACCTGCCGTGTCGACGCGACCGTGCGCTACGAGGATGGGCGGGAGGGCCGGATCCGGGCGGACGTCCGGATCCGGGAGGCAGCCGTCTACGAGACCGCCCTCCCCGGTTCCGGCAGCGGGAGGGGGAGCCCCGCGCGGAAAGGCTGACGCTCAGCCAACACCCCGCCGGCGACTGACGCCGCCGATGATAAATTCGCGGCCGCGAGATGAGCGATTGCCTTTTCTGCCGGATCGTCGCGCGAGAGATCCCTTCGACGAAGGTCTTCGAGGACGATCGGATCTACGCGTTCGAGGACATCCTGCCGCAGGCCCCGATCCACGTCCTGATCGTGCCGAAGAAGCACTACGTCAACGTGCACGACGCTTCGGAGGACCCGGGACTCTTAGGAGAGCTCATCACGCGGAGCGCCGCCATCGCGCGCGACAAGGGCACGCCGGACTTCCGTCTCGTCACCAACAGCGGCGTCCTCGGCGGTCAGGCCGTCTTCCATCTCCACTTCCACGTTCTCGGCGGCCGGCAGATGCGCTGGCCTCCGGGGTGAAAAGGAGGGCGTCATGGGTTCGAGAAAAATCGCCGACTGCCGCCGGTTTCCGAGCGAGAAGGGGTGCTCCGTCACGATCGCGGGTCCCGAAGACGAAGTCATGGAGGTCGCCGTTCAGCACGCGGTCGCCAGCCATGGCCATCAGGACACTCCCGAGCTGCGCCAGCAGCTCCGCGGGATGCTCGAGGACGAGAAGGCGGCTCCCCGGGCCTGACCCGGGCGACTCTTACTGCGGAATGCGGGTGGAGGGGCCCGCGCTGACGGGAGCGGCCGAAAGCGGCCGCGGCGGCGTGGGAAGCGGGATCGGGTTGCGCCCTTCGCCGATCGGAAGCGCGATCTTGTAGATGGCGATCCGCGCCTTCTGGCGGATCTCCCGCATCCATCGCTCGGCCTCCTCGTTGAAGACGCGCTGCTGGGAGCGCCGGCGCATTTCCTCCGCGACCGACTCGAACGGCTCGACCGGAGCGCCGGCGGCGCGCCGCTCCGCGGTATAGCGGGTGTCGTACTCCTCGCGCGCGCGCTCCTCGTCGGCGATGGCGATGGGACGAAAGCGCTCCTGAAGATAATTCTGTACGACGAGCTGCCGCGCGAGCGATGCGCGGACGTCCTCCGGGGTCATGCCGGCGGCCGCGAACTCCGCGGCCGGGTCGCGGCCCTCGCTCTGGAGCCGCTCGCGGAGCTTCTTCAACGCCGCATCGAGCTCCGCCGCGTCCGGCACCGCCGGCCCGAATCGAAGCGCCTCGCGATACTGGAGCCGCTGGTCGATCAACGCGTCCAGCACCCGCCGGCGGTGCGCCGCGGTGTCCTCGCCGGGCTCCGGGGCGATCGCGGAAACGGCCATCGCCTTGCGGACGTCGCTTTCGGGGATCGCCACGTCGTCGAGCGTCGCGGCGATCCGGTCGACGACGTCGGCCGCGGCGCTGCCGGCCGCGAAAACCGCCGCCGCCAGCGCGATCGCCCGCCCGAGAGTCCTCATCCGTCCGATCATAACGGCTCGGGACCGCATGGTACTTTCGCCGCGTGGGGGGCCAGCAGCATCGAGGGAGCCTCTGGATCGTGGGCACCCCGATCGGCAACCTCGAGGACCTCTCTCCGCGCGCACTCGCGACGCTGACCCGGGCGGACGCGATCTTCTGCGAGGACACGCGCGTGACGGCGAAGATCGCCGCGCGGTTCGGGGTCGGCGCTCCGCGGATCTCCTGCCCCGCCCCGCGCGAGAGCGCTCGCGCGCCCGAGCTTCTTCGAAGGCTCCAGGCTGGCGAGACCGTCGCGCTCGTGTCCGACGCGGGGATGCCCGCCGTGTCGGATCCGGGTCAGGGACTGGTCGCCGCGGCCGCGGCGGCCGGGTTCCCCGTCTATGTCGTTCCCGGGCCGTCCGCCGTCTCGGCGGCGCTGGCGGTCTCGGGCCTGAAAGCGGTGCCGCACACGTTCCTCGGGTTCCTGCCGTCCCGCTCCGGCGAGCGGCGCCGCGCGCTCGAAGCGCGCCGGTCTTCGCCCGACACCCTGGTGTGGTTCGAGTCCCCGCACCGCATCTCCGGATCGCTCGAGGACGCGGCCGCGGTCCTCGGGCCGCGCCGCGCGTGCGTGGCGCGCGAGCTCACCAAGATCCACGAGGAAGTCGTGCGCGGCACCCTTCCGGAGGCCGCCGCCGCGTTTTCGGCGCGCGGCGCCGGGCGCGGAGAGATGACCGTCGTCGTGGAGGGGGCCTCCGAGCCGGCCGCCCCGACGGACGAACGCAACCTCGACGCCGCGATCCTCGAGGCGCTCGCCGCCGGAACGGACAAGCGCTCGATCGCCCGGGAGCTGTCGGCGCGCCTGCGCCGTCCCGCGCGCGAGGTGTACGCGCGGGCGGTCGAGCTGGCGGGCCGGGAGCCGGGCGACTAGGGAGAGCGAGACTTCGCCGTCGTCTCGTTCATGTCGACGGCCGCAGAATCGAGGACCGCGAGCTCCTCTCTGTCCATGCTCTCCGCGTCGCGCTGAGGAACGATCCGCTCGGAGGCGTCGAGCGCCTCTTCGCCCGAGAAGAGGCGCTGCTGGCGCGCGAGCTCGGCGGCGAGCGGCGGATAAATCTCCCGGCGCCCCTCCGCGTCCGCGTAGTCCCAGAGCCCGTTCAGGCAGTGTCGGCCGTCTTCCCAGCCCGGGTGATTGAGGATGGGATAGAGGCAGATGCCCCCGACCGGGGCTCCGAGGCCGATCGCCGCCCGCACTTCCCGGCCGATGTAGTGGAGCCACTCCGGGCGCGCGTCCCCTTCGATTCCCGTCTCCGCCATGAAGAGCGGCCGCTGATACCGCAGCCACACCTCGCGCATCATGTAGCGAAGCGGCAGGTGCTGGGGATGGGAGGGAACGAGCACCGGTCCGTTGTGGATCCACTGGTTCTGGATGTAGTAGTTCATGCCGAGGATGTCGAGAGCGTCCTCGCTGCCTCCGAGCTCCGGACGATGCCGGCCGGCGATCATGTCCCACGCCTGGAACTGCGACTGGCGATAGTTCTCCGCCACCAGCCGGTCCTGCGGGCGAGTCGGATCGGCGATGATGTCGATGATCGGCTCGGGAGAGACGAAGCGCGCGCGCGGGACCACCGCCCGGATCTCCGCGGTGGCGGCGAGGACCGCGGAGACCAGCTGCCCCTTGAGCTCGTCGCCGCGCCGCCGGGTGAACGGGTTGAAGAACGCGGAGTCTCCTCCCGCGTAGGAGAGAAAGGAGATCTCGTTGACGGGCGCGACGAAAAGCGTCTGGTCCGTCTCCCCCGCTGCGACCTGCGCGAACGCGCGCGCGAACTGGCGGAATCGTTCGACGAAGGCAGCCGAGAAGACGTCGACGCCATCCGGGAAACCGAAGTGGAGGAGGTCCCAGATCACCGTCGTCCGAGTCTCGCGCGCGGCCCGCAGCATCGAGACCGGGCCGCTCCAGTCGTAGCGGCCGCCGCCGGCGTCCACGCGGTACCAGGGGACTCCGTCGCGCGCCGCGGTGATGCCGGCCGACGGCAGTCTTCCGTAATCCTCGCGCGCCCACCTCTCGTGCCCGCTCGAGAGAAGAAGGTCGAGACGCTGCCGGTCCCGCGCCCTCAGGTGGGTCGAGCATTCGAAGCCCCCGAGGAAGAAGCTTCCGAAAAGGGGCCGGGAAGGGCTGTCCGCTGCGTCCTTCTCCGCGCCGATCACCAGTCCATCCGCGCGAGGATGCCCGCGTAGATCTCGATGCCGTCCCAGAGATTCTGCAGGCGCAGATTCTCGTTGGACGCGTGCTGGTTGTTGTCGTGGTTCGCGATGGGGACCCCCACGGGGAGCGTGCCGAGCTTTTCGCGGAAGACGTACATGGGAATGCTTCCGCCCAGCATGGGCAGGGCAATGACCGGGCCACCCGACGCCTCCGAGGCGACACGCACGAGAGCGCGGGACGCCGGGAGGTCCATCGGCGTGCGGGAGGCCGGATAGCCCGAGCCCCAGACGACCCGGGCAAGGCGCGCGTTTCCCTTCCGCGCCGCGGCGTCCGGGACCTCCCGGACGACCGTAAAACCCCGCGCGCGGATGTGATTTTCGACCGCCGTGCGCACGGTCTCGGGAGTCATGTCGGGCACCAGGCGAAAGTCGATCGCCACCGTCGCCTCGGTCGGGATCGAGTTGGTCGAGCGGGCGCCGGTCTCGCCCCCGGAGATCCCGTGGACGTTCAAAGCCGGGCGCTGAATGGCTTCGAGCAGGGACTCGCCGCCGCCTTCCGGCCGTCCTATCCCGAGCTCGTCGCGCAGGGCGGCGTCCACGTCGGGCGCCGCGGCGAGGGCGCGCCGCTCCATCGCTCCGAGCGGCCGGATCGGATCGGAGAATCCCGGGATCGTAATCCGGCCTTCGGTATCCCGCATGCTGGCGAGGAGGTTCGCCAGCTGCGCCGTCGGGTTCGGCGCCCAATTGCCGTAGTGCCCGCTGTGGAGACGGCGCGTGGGGCCATAGAGCGTGATCGCGACGTCGGTGACGCCGCGCGCTCCGAAGTACACCTGCATTCGGCGCGACTGGTGCACGGGTCCGTCGAACAGGATCCAGAGGTCGGCCTTCAGTTTCGCGCCGTACCGGTCGAGGATCTCGGCGAGGTGGGGCGAGCCGGCCTCCTCCTCCCCTTCGAAGAAGAACTTCAGATTCACCGCCGGCGGAACGCGGGCGGAGCGCAGGGCGTCGAGCGCGGTGAGAAGCCCGATGACCGGCGCCTTGTCGTCGCTCGCGGACCGCCCGTAGAGCCGCCATTCGGGAGGGATCGGTGCGTGCAACGTCTCGAGCGCGACTTCCCGGCCGCCGACCTCGAGCGGCCCATCGCGCAGGACCGGGCTCCACGGGTCGCCCTTCCACTCGGCGGGCACGACGGGCTGGCCGTCGTAGTGCGCATAGAGCACGACCGTCCGCTTCGCGCCCGGCGTCGCGAGCTCCCCGTACACGACCGGGGGCGCTCCCGGGACACGCAGAAGCTCCGGCGCGATTCCGCGCTTCTGAAGGAGAGAGGCGACGGCCGCGGCGCTTTTCTCGATGTTCTCTGTGTCCGAGGCGACGTTGGGACGCGACAGCAGGCCGGCGAGCTCGCGCACGATCTCGACCTCGTGGGCGGAGCGGTACGCGCGGACGCGCGCCGTCAGCGCCGGACCCGTGATCCGGGACGCGGCCTCGGCGCCGGACGCGGCGGAAACGGCGCCAGCGGCGAGCCCGAGGGCGAAGAATCGGACCGCGCCGCGCATCAGGAGGCGATCTCCGGAGCCGCGGGCGGCGAGGGCGTCTCGATCGACGGCTCGCGCGCGCCGGTCCCGATCAGGGCCATCGCGGCCGCTCCCAGCAGGAGGAGGCCCGCCGCTCCGGCCAGGACGTCCGCCCGGGCGGGCTGAGACAGGAGTCTCACGGCCGCAGGCGCGCCGAAGGCCGCCGCGCCGAAGACCACCCAGGCGGCGACGTGGTCACGCAGCAGGAGGAAGGCGCAGACCGCCATCCAGGCGAGGATCGCGAGCGAGCCGGCGAGATCGGCCACGAGCTCGAGGGCCGAATGGGGCGAGGAGGGAAGGAGGGCGACGAGAGCGCCCGCAGCGACCGCGAGACGAGTCGTCCCTCGCCGGAGAAGGGCGCCGCGCGAGCCGACCGCCGCCGCGGAGGCGACCGACGCCAGCCCGAACGTGGCGAGCGCCGCGGCCGAGAGGACCGCGATCGCCGGAACGGCCAGGTCGAGCGCTCCGGGCAGCGACGGATCCGCCCGGAAGAGCTCGGGTGTCGATCGCGCAATCAGGGCGGACCACCGGGAGAGACCCGCCAGCCCCGCGGTGGCGATCGCCGCCCGGACGAGAGCGTCCCCGATGCCTCCCTGCCGCCGCAGCGCGCGGCGCCATCCGGGCCTCGCCGCCGCAAACAGGACGTAAGCGATCGCGGCGCCGCACGGGATGAGAAGCCAGACGATGACGAGGGACAACGTCGCCGAAAAATGAAAAGTCGAGAGGGGAATCTCGGTCCGGTACTGGCGGAGGAGGCCGGGCACGCGGTTGGCCAGCGCCGCCGCCGCGAGCAGCGCGACGGGAACGAGCGGACGGAGCAGGCCTCTCCAGCGCATCTCCGGCCTCCGGACCGCGCGGAGGAAAACGACGATCGCAAGCCCGAGGAAGGAGCCGAGCGCCACGACGCGCAGCCCCACCAGCAGCCAGTCGATCGCGCTGCGCCGCCGCTCCGCCTCCAGATACGACTCGGGGACGTGAATCGTGGGATAGAAGGCCGAGAGCCGGCTTCCTTCGAAGATCGCCGTCAGCCGGGGGGCGGCGTCGCCGAGACCGCCCCGCCGCGATTCCAGAGTGACGGTCGTGTCGACACGTTTCGGCCGCGCGCGGGTGCCGACTTCGAGCACCCGGTAATCCGCCGCGGGATACCCCAGAGCCGCCGCGGCTCCGAGGCTGCGCTGGCGCGCCCGCGCGTCCGACGGAGCCGCGCCGCCCGCGGCCGCCTCCTCCCGTGGATTCAGGAATCCGATGACACGCGCGCGCCGCGGGTCCACGAAGATTTTCCACTCCTCCTTGCGGCCCGGCTCCACGAAGCGCGTGACCCAGAAATTCACCGGGAGCGCGGCCGACCCCAGTCTCTCGAAGGCCGCAATCCCTCCCCTGGCGGCGACGTAGCGGGCCGCCGAATCGGAATACCCGGGCATGCGCCCCGACTCGACGGGTTCCTCCCCGCGCGCGTCGGAGTCGAGCGCGAAACCGGTGCCGCCATAGGTGACGCTGCGGTATCGGCCGAGGTCGACGCCGTTGGCGCGAAGGAACGCCCGCGCGATGGACTCGCCCCGCGCGCGCCCGATCTCGTCGCGGGAGATGCGGGCGCGAGGCCCGGGAACGAGCCAGCTCGAGAGGAGAAGCGCCGCCGCGGCGCCGGCGACCGTCAGTGTTCTCCGGGAGACCCGGGTCACCGGTGCGGACGGCTCGGCGCTCATCGCGGGGACGGCGGGGATGGGAGCGCTTCCGAGGTCCCCGTTGGTCACGCCGGTTTCGGGCGCGAATCCTCCGCTCTTCCAGGCGAGGAACATCGACGCCGCGAGGGGGACGAGGAGAATTCCCGCCGCGACGGCGCCCGAGACGACGTAGTACCCGTTGTGGGACCGCAGCATCACGAGCGCGGTGTAAAGCGCGTCCACGGTGAAGTGCCAGACGAGGAGAGGAAGCACCCCGTATCGCAGCATAACGAGTCCGATCACGACACCCGCGACGCCGACTTCCACTCCGCGGATGTAGAAGGGCTGGTTCGGATACGCCGCGTGGCCGAATCCCCAGATGAAGGCGGGAACGACCACCGCGAGGAAGCGGCCCGCGCCGAGTCCGTCGAGAAACGAGATCGAGAACATGCGACTGATCCCCTCTTCGGAGACCGCCGGGAAGAACCCGACGAGCAGGACGGTCGCCCACGGAAGGGCGGTGCTCAGCATGTCGCTGTAGGGGATGTCGGCTGGCGACCACGCTCCGAAGCGCGCCGCGACCACGTAGAAGACGGCCTGGTAAGCGAAGAAGAAGGCCACGAGCGCATACCCGAGCAGCACGCCGCGGAAAAATCGCTTCGAGCGCAACCCGCGCATCGTGATGATTCGCGTCAGGGAGAGCTGTCCCGGGAAA
>JALYUA010000263.1 GCA_030854005.1 Acidobacteriota bacterium | reverse complement strand
CTCCTGGCCAGGCCGAAGAGCGCCCACCCGTTCTCCGGATTTCGCCGAAGATCCTCGCGGTAAACCCTTTCCGCCCGCCCCGCGTCGCCGCGGGCGAGCAGGAGAGCCCCGAGCGCCTGCCGGACCGGCGAGTGCCAGTCCGCTGGCTCGGCGTAGCTCAGGCCGTCCTCTTCCGACGCTGCCGCCGTGAGGTCGCGGATCGCGTCCTCCGTCCGTCCCTGGCGGGCGGCGATCCGCGCGGAGAGAACGCGCCGGGCGATGCCGAGAAGCGCCGCCGCGGAATTCAGGCTCTCGCGGGCGTCGGCGGGAATCGGTGCGGCCAGGCGCTCGAGCTCGCGGTTCTCCGCTGCCGCTTCCTCCAGGCGATCGGTGCTCGCAAACGCGATCCCCCGGGCGTAGTGCCACATGGCGCCGGCGAACGGGAAGTCCGAGGGCGGCGC
This sequence comes from Acidobacteriota bacterium, assembly GCA_030854005.1. Lineage (GTDB taxonomy): Bacteria > Acidobacteriota > Thermoanaerobaculia > UBA5066 > Gp7-AA6 > JALYUA01. The sequence goes on along the minus strand of JALYUA010000263.1, from coordinate 4,713 downwards.
CGGCTCAAGGAGCGTCGCTTCCCAGCGGCCGAAACGAGCCAGGGTCAGGACCGGGTACGTGAGAAGGATGTCGAACCCCGGCATCGCGCGCAGCATCTCGACGGGCGCGGCCGCGACGGTGTTCCGGGCGGCCTCGAGAGCCTCGGCGCTCCTGCCTTCCATCATGGCCGCCGCCCAGAGGAACTGGTGATTGTGCGCGACGTACATCTGGTAGATGTCGCGTGGGCCGGCCTCCTCCGTGTAGCGAGCGTCCGAGAGGATGGCGCGCCGGTTGGCAGCGGCCGCCTCCTCGTAGCGGCCGGTGCGCATGTAGATGTGCGCGGGCATGTGCACCAGGTGGCCGGCGCCGGGCATCATCGATTCGAGCCGCCGAGCGGATGCGAGCGCGCGGTCGGGCCGCGGGGATGCCTCGATCGCGTGAACGTAATAGTGGTTGGCGCCGGGATGCGAGGGGTGCCTCGCGAGGACGCGCTCGAGCTGGCTCAGGATCTCCCGCGTCCCGGGTTGCGGAGCCCCCGAATGGGTCCAGAGGTCCCACGGGCGAAGGTCCATCAGGGACTCGGCGAAGAGCGTGGCGACGTCGGGGTCGGACGGAAAACGGGCGGCCACGCGCCGCATCGCGTTCGCGTACGCGGCATCGAGGGCCTTCTGCGCCTTCGGGTCGGTGGGCGATGACTTCGCGTAGCGCTTCGAGAGCGCCTCGATCAGCGCTCGCTCGACGGGACTGGCCGACGCCGCGCGCTCGAGGGCGCCCTGCTCGGCCGCGTAGCCGGCCGCGGCGCGCTCCGGGATCGCGGGCAGGTTGATGTTCGGTCCCTGGACGAGAGCCATCCCCCAGGAGCAGATCCCGCAGCCGGGATCGACGGACGCGGCGTGCTCGAAAGCGCGGAACGCCTCCTCGTGGTTGAAGCCGTAGACCAGGCGCAGCCCCTGATCGAAGTAACGCTGCGCGTCCGGCGACCGCGAGGAGATCGGACGGTGATAGTCGCCGAGGTTGGCGAAGAGAGGCGGGGGCTTCTTCGCGGCCTCCGGGGCCGGGGCCGGCACCGGCGTCTGAGCCGACAGGATGCCGGCGGCGAGGGCGCACCCGACGAGACAGAAGGCTCGGATTTTCATTCTCATGGAGCCGGATTCTAGAGCGTCGGGCGCGCGCCGGCAGCCTCTACCCCTGGGGCGTCGGAGTCCGGGAGTCTGCGGCCGCTCCGCCCGTTCCGAAGAACAGGAACGAGGCTCCCGAGAGAAGCGCCAGGAGAACGCCGTACGCCGCCCCCACTCCGGTCTCCTGCATCCGGAGGCTCGACAGGATCTCTATCGAGATCGGCCGCGTGTCGAACGTGTAGAGGACGATCGAGACGACGAAATCGCCGAGAGAAGTGATGAAGGCGATGGCGGCGCCGGCCGCGAGCGCCGGCCGCAGGAGAGGGAGCGTGACGCGGATCAGCCGCCGCGTGCGGCTCGCGCCGAGGGACGCGGCGGCTTCCTCGAGCGCGGGGTCGAGCTGCCGCAGGCCCGCGAAAGCCGCGCGTCCCGTGAGCGGAAGGTTCCGTACGAGATACGCGAGCGGGAGGATCGCCGCCGTGCCGATCAAAACGAAACGGCCGACCCACGGCGCATGGACGGAGAAGGCCGCGGCGATGGCGACGGCGAACACGGTTCCGGGCAGCGCCCATGGGATCGCGAGAAGAGACTCGAGGAAGGGGGCGAACCGGCTGCGCCCGCGGACCGCGATCCACGCCGCCGCGAAGCCGAGCACGATGGCGGCCGCCGTCGATACGGCCGCCATCCACAGGGAGTTCGCGATCGGCCGGAGACGCTCGGTCTGCGAGAAGACGGACGCCCAGTTGGAGAAGGAAAGGGCGGGGGGGAGCGCCTCGACCGTCCAGGTGCCCGGCGGCACGAACGACACGAGGAGAAGCATCGCGTGCGGAAGGAGCAGGACCGCGGCGAAGACCCACCCCGCGGCGGCCACGAGACCGCCTCGGCGAAGCTTTCGGCGGGTCGGCGCCGCGCCGCGAATCGCGCCGGAAACGGCCCGCCGCTTTTCCGCCTTCTGAAGAAAGAAAAGCCCCGCGAGCGCGATGGCGGCGAGCGCGACGGTCTCGACCATCGCCATTTCCGTGTCCCCGTTCAACCGCGAGAACACGATCTGCGTCGTCATCACGCGGAACGTCCCGCCGATCAGGTAGGGCGCGGAGAAGGAGGAGAGCGACGTCATGAACGTCAGCAGCGCCGCGCCGACGAGCGCCGGGCGGAGGAGGGGAAGCGTCACGCGCCGGAGGATCCGGCCGCGCCCGGCGCCGAGCGCCGCCGCCGCCTCGGAAAACGCCGCGTCCAGGCGCGCGAGGCCGGCGCGGGTGAAGAGGTAGAAGTAGACGAACATGGTGTAGGCGTGGACGAGCAGGATGGCCCCCGGGCCCGAGAGACGCCAGGGCGGTTCCTCCGAGCGGGTGGCGGACTGCACGAAACGGGCGACGACGCCGCTCTCCCCGTAGAGAAAGAGAAACGCGAGGACCCCCACGAGCGGCGGCAGGACGACCGGCAGCGCGACGAGCGTGCCGAGCACGCGGCGACCCGGGAATTCAGCCGTCTCGAAGAGGAAGGCGAGAGGGATGCCGATGGCCGCCGAAAGGATGACGGTCGCGAGAGAGATCCAGATGCTCGCCCACAGCGCCTGCCACTCGTCCGCGCGCCGGCCGAACTCGCCGAAATGGCGAAGCGTCCAGTGTGGATCCCCCAGGGCCTCGGCGAGCGTCAGGAGAAGCGGATAACAGACGAGCCAGGCGAGCAGAAGCGTCAGCAGGGGGCCGGCGAGTCGGAGGCTTCTTCCACGGCCGGCTCGGCGCCTCATGCGGGAGGTTCCGTCGGGTAGGCGCGCGGCAGAGGACCGTCACGCGCGGGAACCACCCCGACCGCGTCGCCGGGCTTCGCCGCGTCGGGTGGCGCGAGCACCTCGGCCTCGGCGGCGTCCGCGAGCCGCACGGTGTAGAACGCGACGCGTCCCGCGTATCTCCGCTCGACGACCTCGCCGGTCAGCGCTCCCGCCTCTCCCGGAGGCGCGAGCGCGAGCGCTTCGGGCCGCGCCACCAGTTGCGCCCGACTTCCCTCGGCGAGCGCTCCGCCCGCGAGGGCCGGCCAGCGCACGCCCCCGGGAAGCTCCGCCGTCCCGCGGCCGTCCGATCCCCCTCTCCAGAGAATCGGAAGCACGCTCGAGCGGCCGATGAACGTCGCGACGAAACGCGTCGCCGGCGCCTCGTAGAGCTCCTCGGGAGCGCCGACCTGTTCCAGGCGGCCCTCGTGAAGGACCGCGACCCGGTCGCCGAGCTCGAAGGCCTCCTCCTGCTCGTGCGTCACGAACAGCGTCGTGATGCCCACGCGCCGGATGACGCGCTTCAACTCACGCCGCGTCTTGTCGCGCAGCGTCGGGTCGAGGTTCGAGAGCGGCTCATCCAGCAGAAGGACGCGCGGACGAGGCGCGAGAGCCCGCGCGAGCGCCACCCTCTGCTGCTGGCCGCCCGAAAGCTCCGTCACGCGCCGTCCCTCGAAGCCGGCGAGGTCGACCACCGCGAGGGTTTCCTGGACGCGCGCGGGTGTTTCGGCGCGCGAGATCCCCGCGGGCTCCAGTCCGAACGCGACGTTTTCTCCGACTGTCATGTGCGGGAAGAGCGCGTAATGCTGAAAGACCATTCCGAACCGGCGCCGTTCCGGGGGCGTGGCGGTCACGTCTTCTCCGGCCACGAGGATGCGGCCGCTGTCGGGCGTCTCGAAGCCGGCGACGAGGCGGAGCACCGTCGTCTTGCCGCTCCCGGACGGACCGAGAAGGGCCACGATCTCGCTCTGACGCACCGAAAGCGAGACGCTTCGCGTGACGGGCTGCGCGCCGAAGCGCTTCTCGAGGGACTGGAGCTCCAGCTCGGCCGTCATGCTGCGCGGAGATTACCGGTTTTGCGGCGGCGGCATGCCCGGCCGCCGCGACGGCCACGTGGAGCGGAAAGGACTTCCGAACGGTCCCGAGCGCCCCTCCCTACTTGCCCTCCTGCAGCCGGAAGGTCAGCTTGCACGCGGGGTCCACCCGGTATTCCTTCGCGTCGCCGGAGAGGACCGTCACCGTATATTTGCCGTCGTCGGGCAGGTTGCCCGTGCCGAGGTCGAACTTCCAGTGCGCCTCCTGGTCCCACACGAAACGATTTCCCTTTCCGTAATCGCGCACTTCCATTCCCGCGGTTTTGTCGACCTCGGGTCCGTTCTCGGGCTGGAACTTCAGCGACAGGGTCGGCGGCGACTTGACGACGGTCTCGTCCGCGAAGGTCCCATCCGGTCTGACGAGCTTCGCGCGGAGGGGGAGAACGCGGCCGCGCCCGATCTGGATGTTCGGGCGATTCATGGGCTCGTCGAATCCCTGGCAGGCATAGACCGCTATGGCGTCCGCCGCGCGCGCGGGTGCGGGAGCTACGATGGCAAACAGCGCGGCCGCCACGAGGACGGAGGCGCCACCGAAGAAACGCGAACGCCGGACTTGCATGAGGGCTCCTTTTTGCGCGTGAGACTTTGCGTGAGCGCGGCCGGCCGAATCTTATCCGGGAGGAGCATGGAATGCTTCGCGCCGGCGCGCTTTGCCCCGATGTTACGATCCGCGCGAAACTCCATGACAGGATCCCGCCGAAAGTGACCCGCGGTTCGAGGCGCGCCGCCGCCGGGCTCGCGGGAGCCCTGTTG
>JALYUA010000252.1 GCA_030854005.1 Acidobacteriota bacterium | reverse complement strand
CGCTCGATCCGAGGCCGGCGATCGTCACGTGGAGATCCGCGCGCGAGGGCGGCCGGTTCGACGGGGCGGCGGCGGAATATCGGGCCCTCGTCCTCGAGGCGTACGACGCCGGGGCGACCGTAGACGTCGAGCACGCCTCGGGTCTTCTCGGGAACCGCACTCTCTTTCCAGACAGAAGCCGCGTCGTCGTCTCGGCGCACTTTCCTTTCGCTCTCCCGCGGGATCCGGAGGCCGAGCTTTCCGCCATGGGTCAGGCGGGAGCGCGCGTCGTGAAGCTCGTCGCGGGAGCGGCCGATCTTCACGCGGCGTTCGAGGCCGCTGCGCTGCAGAGCGTCTCGCGCCCATTCGCCGCGTCCGTGTTCCCGATGGGACCGGCGAGCGCGCCCGGGCGCGTCCTGTCCGCGCACCTCGGCGCGGCGCTCGTGTACGGATCCGCGGGCGATCCGACCGCGCGAGGGCAGCTGTCGATCGCCGAGCTCGCGGCCACTTACGGCACCGCGTCGCGGTTTCTGCCCGAGGCCCTCTACGGAATCGTCGCGGGAGATCCGTCGGGCTCGCTCTCACCCCGTCTTCACAATGCGCTCTTTCGCGCCCGCCGCCTGCCCTTTCTCTACCTGCCGCTGCCCGTGTCGGACTTCACGCGCGAAAAGCCCCCGGAGCTCCAGAGCGTGGCGCCGTTTCGCGGCTTCTCGATCACGCGGCCGTGGAAGCGCGCGGCGGCGTCTGCCGGCGTTCCCTCGGAGGACGTTCGCGCGACCGGGGCCGCGAACACGCTCGCCGCGCAGCGGGGACGCTGGCGCGCCGAGAACACGGACGTCGACGGCATCTTCGATCCGCTGGCGGATCACGACACCGGCGAGGGGCGCTCCGCGGTGGTGCTCGGCGCCGGCGGGACGGCGCGGGCGGCCGTCGTCGCGGCGCGGCGCCTCGGATACGACGTCGTGATCGCGAGCCGGAGGGATGACGCGGCCGACGCGCTCGCCGCGGAGCTGAAGGTCGACGCCCTCGCGTGGAGCGACGTTTCGGAGACGGAGGCGGATCTGTACGTGAACGCGACTCCGGTCGGGACGGGGGAGGGGGATGGCTCGGCCGTCCCGGAGCGCGTTTTCGAGAACCGCCCGCTGATCTTCGACTGCGTGTACCGGCGGGCGGGGGAGACGGAGACCATCGCGGCGGCCCGCCGCGCGCGCTGCCCCGTCATCGACGGGCTCTCGATGTTCGCCGCGCAGGCGCTGCGCCAGGCGCGCCTCTTCGGAATCGGCGACGCTCGGGCCGACGAGGTTCGCGAGGTCCTTTCCGAGGCCGTTTCGTGAGCGGGAAGCGCGAAGCGGAACGGCGCGCCTTCGCGGCGCGGGCGGCGGGCGGACACGCGACCCCCGTGGCGCGCGTCTTTCCGGCCGATGCCCTGACGCCGGTCACGCTCTTCCGCCGGATGCGCGCCGCGGGATCGGAGTGCTTCCTCCTCGAGAGCGTCGAGGGCGGCGAAACGATCGCGCGCTACACGTTTCTCGGCTGCGAGCCCGTCGCGCGCCTGACGGCGAGGGACGGCGCCATCGAGATCGACGACGGGTCCGGCCCGCGGGCGGCCGGGCAGGATTTCCTCGGGGCGCTCGAGGCGCTGGCGACGAGGCCCGGCTTCGTCGCCGACCCGGATCTGCCGCCCCTCTCGTCCGGCGCGGTCGGGTTTCTGGGCTACGACGCCGTGCGCCTCTTCGAAGACATCCCCGACGCGCATCCTCGCGACGGCGGGATCCCGGACGCGCTCTTTCTCCGTTTCGAGTCGGTCGTCGCGTTCGACCACGCGCGGCAGCGGCTTCTCCTCGTCACCGACGTCGCCCCGGAGGGTCGGGGAGAGGCGGCCGCCGAAAACGCCGCGGAGGCGGCGGGGGCGCGGCTCGACCGGCTGGAGTCTCTTCTCCACGCTCCCGACCCGCCGCGTCCGGAGACCGTCGGGAACGCCGGCCCGTCTGAAGGCGCAGACCGGAGCGGAGGGGCGAAGGCCGGAATGCCGCGCGAGCGATTCCTCGAGCTCGTCGCACGCGCACAGGAGGCCATTCGGGACGGCGAGGTTTACCAGGTCGTTCTCTCGCAGCGCTGGACCGTGGCGCTCGACCTGGATCCTTTCGAGGTCTATCGCGCGCTGCGGATGCTGAATCCCTCGCCGTATCTCTTTTACCTCGAGACGCGCGAGGCCTCGATCTTCGGCGCTTCGCCTGAAATGCTCGTGCGGGTTCGCGGCCGCCACGCGGAGACGCGGCCGATCGCGGGCACCGCCCCGCGGGGCGCGAATGCCGCCGACGACGCCGCGCTCGCCGAGCGCCTTCTGGCCGATCCCAAGGAGCGCGCCGAGCACGTCATGCTCGTGGATCTCTCGAGAAACGACCTCGGCCGCGTGTCGGCGACGGGCACCGTGCGCGTGCCGCGCTACGCCACGGTCGAGAAGTACTCGCACGTCCAGCACATCGTTTCTGAGGTGCACGGAGAACTGGCGGACGGCCGGCGCGCGACGGAGGCCCTCGCGGCCTGCTTTCCCGCCGGGACCCTCACCGGCGCGCCGAAGATCCGGGCGATGGAGCTGATCGACGCGTTCGAGCCGTCGCGCCGGGGCGTGTACGGCGGGGCCGTCGGATACCTCGACGCCGCGGGGAACCTCGACGTGGCCATCGCGATCCGCACGGCCGTCGTCGAAGGGGGAGTCTGCCGGATCCAGGCGGGCGCCGGCATCGTCGCCGACTCGGTTCCCGAAAGCGAGTACCGCGAGGCCGAAGCGAAAGCGGAAGCCGTCTTTCGCGCCATCGACATGGCCAGAGACTGGGCGATCGAGACGGAATCGATCGTTCGCCCTCCTCCGGCATCGCGATGATCGTCATCATCGACTTCACTCCGCGATGATCGTCATCATCGACAACTACGACTCCTTCACCTGGAACCTCGCCCAGGCGGTCGGGGCTCTCGAGAGCGACGTCGTCGTGATTCGCAACGATCGCTTCGATCCCGACGAGACGCTCGCGCGCGGCCCGCGCGCCGTGATCATTTCCCCGGGCCCGGGCCGTCCCGAGAACGCGGGGCGTTCGATCGAGATGATCCGCGCCTGCGAGAAACGCGGAGTGCCGGTTCTGGGCGTCTGCCTGGGACACCAGGCGATCGGCGCGCTCCACGGAGCCATCGTCGAGCGGGCCCCCGCGCCGCGCCACGGGAAGAGCTCGCAGGTCCGGCACGCGGGCGACGGGATTTTTTCCGGGGTGCCGGATCCCTTTCAGGCGGCGCGGTACCATTCTCTGGTTGTCCGCGAAGAGAGCCTTCCCCCGGAGCTCACCGTCATCGCGCGCAGCGACGACGGCCTCGTGATGGCGATCGCCCACCGGACCCTGCCGGTCTACGGCGTGCAGTTCCATCCCGAGTCTGTCCTGACGCCCGACGGGGACAGGATCCTCGGCAACTTCGTCCGGGATCTGCCGGGATGACGCCCGACGTCGCGGAGGGACTGAAGGTCGTGGCGGGGCGTCACACGCTTCCGCGCGACCTCGCGGAGCGGGTGTTTCTGGACCTGATGGACGGGAAGGCCTCCGAGGCGCAGAAGGGCGCGATTCTCCTGGGCATCGCCACGCGAGGCGAGACGTCGGACGAGATCGCGGGCGCGGTCGCGGCGCTTCGGCTCCGGATGCTCAAGGTGCCGACCTCGCGCGAGCCGCTGCTCGACACGTGCGGTCCCGGCGGGATCGGAAGGGACCTCTTCAATCTCTCGACGGCCGCGGCGATCGTAGCCGCCGGCGCCGGAGCCTCTGTCGCGAAGCACGGGAACCGCTCGATCTCCTCGCGCGTGGGCTCCGCGGACGTCCTCACGGCCTGCGGGGTCGCCATCGACCTCGCTCCAGACGCGGCGGGCCGGGTGCTCGACGAGGTGGGGCTCGTCTTTCTCTTCGCGCCGTCGTTCCACCCCGCGATGAAGGAGCTCGGGACGGTCAGACGCGAGCTCGGCGTCCGGACGATCTTCAACGCGCTCGGCCCTCTCGCCAATCCGGCCGGCGCGCGGCGACAGCTGATCGGCGTCGGCCGCCCGGAGCTCGTGCGGCTGCTCGCCGACGCCCTCGCGGCCCTCGGGGCGGAGCGCGCCATCGTCTTTCACTCCGCCAACGGCCTCGACGAGTTCATTCCGGGGGTCGAGGCGGCGGGAGTCGAAGTGCGCGATGGATGGACGCGGCCGTGGAAGCTCGATCTCTCGCTTCTTCCGAGGCAGTCGGTCACTCCCGAGGAGCTGCGGGGCGGCGACGCAGGCGAAAACGCCGCGATGTTGGGGCACCTGCTCGCAGGGCAGGCGGGCCCGCGCCGGGAAGCCGCGCTGTGGAACGCCGCCGTGGCCCTGACGGTCGAGGGAAGCGCGCGCGACGTCGCCGACGGCTACGAGCGCGCCGCGCACGCCATCGACAGCGGCGCGGCAGGGGAGCGCTTCGAGCGGCTCCGCGCGGAAAGCTCGGCCGCCGCGGGAGCGCCGGCATGACCGACGTGCTCTCTCAGATCGTCGCCGACAAGCGCGCGAGGCTCGACCGCGGAGAGTTCACGCCCGCCTCCCGCGACGCCGCCATTCCGCGGCCGGACGGCGCGAGGTTCGTCGCGAGCCTGCGGGAGCCCGGGGTACGGATCATCGCCGAGATCAAGCACCGGTCCCCTTCGGCGGGGGAGATCCTTCCGGGCGCGGCCGGCAAAGTCGAGACCATGGCGCTCGCCTATCGCCGGGGGCACGCGGCGGCGCTCTCGGTGGTGGTCGAGGAAGACCACTTCGGGGGACGTCCGGAGTGGCTCCCGCGCGCGCGGCGGATCGCCGGCCTTCCCGCCCTCTGGAAGGACTTCGTCGTCTCGACCCGACAGGTCGAGCTCGCGGCCTCGCTCGGCGCCGACGCG
>JALYUA010000233.1 GCA_030854005.1 Acidobacteriota bacterium | reverse complement strand
GCTCGGCACCTCGTAGCCCCAGTCGGGGTCCCGCTGCCAGGCGATGCCCTCCTTCGCGATCTGCTTCATGATTTCCGTGGAGACGCGGATGGTGATCTTCTCTCCGGGCGACGCACCGCGCGCGCCGATCGAGCCGGTATTCAGGATGTAGGCCTGCATGTCGGGGTTCTCGCGGAGAATCCGAAGGAGCCGGTTGCCCTCGTCGGCCTCCGGCCCCACGATGAACGGGTTCGTGCCGACTTCCCGCTTCGCCTGGCCCGCCTTCGTCGGGTCTCCCGCGGAGGTCTCGATCGACTCTCCGAGCATGAAGTACGCCGCCGCCTGCTCGGGCGTCAGCCGGGCGCAGACCGGGACGATGTCGTTGCGGCGGGTGATGAAGACGATCTTGTTCGCCTTGGGCAGATCGATGCCGTCGCCCGTCCCGCGGATGTGCCGGCGCAGAACGACGCCGCGCCCGTTGGAAGTCAGGGACGTGTCCAGGAAGTCCACCTTGCCGGCCTCGTCCACCTTGATGTTCTCGTAGGTGGCGCTGGCGTGCGTGGCGGCGCCCCAGAGGACGGTCTGCGACGGCTCGAGCCCCTCGGTCTTGATGTAGAAGCCGTCCTCGGTCCCGAACGCGCGGCCCTCCCGGGTCAGGAGAACGACGTCGTCCTGCTTGATGATCGCGGCCTCGGGAGACTGGAGGCCGTGGTCGTGAAGCGTCAGGGTCGTCTTGCCGGTCCCGGAGAGCCCGAAGAGCAGGAAGCCGACGTCTCTCATCGCGCCGTCGGGGCCTTTCACGCGCAGGATCTTGGACCCCGCATGGAGCCCCAGGCCGCCGCGCCGCTTGATCCAGTACATCGCCTGCCGGAGCATCGACTTCTTGGCCTCACCCGGGTAGTCGCTGCCCAGAATGTAGGTGTAGCCCTGGTGGACGTCGGCGAAGATCAGCCGCTCGGGCCACTCCGGGACGTAGACGGAGACGAAATCGGGCTCGTAGGACGAGTCCGACGGGAACAGCATGTTGTGCCACATGTAGGCGATGCGGGCGTACTCGACGGGAACGTAGAGCCGGCAGCGGAGGGTCGCTTCGGGATTCTCGCCCATGCGGCGGTCGACCTGGACGAGGTCCATCCCGAGGAGGGCTTCCTGGACGCGGCGGACGGTCTCCTCCGCCTTCGCCTTCTCGATCGGCTGCTGCATGACCCCGACCCGGACCTCGTCGGCGACGATGTAGGTGTTCTTGGCCGACCGGTTCTTCACCCGGGTCGAGTACACGGGGGAGCCGTATTCCGTCGTCTGCTCTCCCGACCGGGCCATGGCGCGGAGCTCTTCTCCCGGAAGGTCCTTACGGATCGTCCTCGCCCGGATCGTCCGCGGGGATACGACTTCGACGGTGCTCATGCTTGCCCTCCTGGCCAGGGCCGCCAAGAATATCAAGCCGGAGGCCCGTTTGTGCCGGTTGAGGACAATTTTGCCGGGAAACGGGAAACGGGAGCCGAGCGACCAACGGGAGCGAGACGGCCGCGGTACACCGCGGTCAACTAGATCGGGAATCGAAAGCCATTCTTCGCGTAGCGCCCGGGCAGTCGGGTGCCGGGCTGAGAGCTCAGAGCTGAGAGCTGACAGCTTCTACCCTTTCGCCCGCACCACATATCGCAGCCGGCCGCCGGGCACAATCGCGTCGAAGGGGTAACAGGTCACGAGCGTCAGGGTCTGGCCGGGCGTGGCCTCGAGCGCGGCGGTCACGGAGCGGTCGACGATCTGCGCCGCGGTGACTCGATAGACGGTCGTCCTTCCGTCGGGGCCCTGCACCCGGATCTCCTGCCCCGCGGCGAGCCCCCGGAGAAACGCGAAATGCGTGTCCCGGTGCGCGGAGAAGACACAGTTTCCGAGCGCGCCGGGAGCCGCGCTCCCGTCGAGGTGGCCGGGGCCGAAGGCGAGCGTCCGCCCGGAAGCGCCGGCTAAGACGATCGCATCCGCACCCGCCCGGGGGACGGTCAACCGGGCGACGGGCCACGTGTCCGCCCACGGCCACGGCTTGACCGCCCGTTCCCCGGCGAGGGTCCTCTCCCACGCCCGATGGAGGAGGACCTGCGCGAGACGCGCCTTCAGATAGATCCAGCCGCCCTGCGAGAGGAGAAGGACGCCGGCGAGCGCGGAGGCGGCCGGGATTCCCCGGAAGCGGCGCCACGTCATCGAAGCGCTCCCGCGATCCGGACGGCGGCCGAAAGGGATAGCAACGCGAAGCCAAGGAGGAGCAGCACCCGGCCCGGCGTCGCGGTCGAGGGCATTTCCCCAAAGACATGCTCCGCGCTCCATCCGTCGGGCATCTGGACGGGAAGCGGCCGCGCCTCGCAGGCAGCGCCGCGCGCGGAGCCGGGCGTGACGTCGACCGCGACCAGGCTCGTGTAGCTGGAAACGAGGTGGTGCGCGAGGGCGACCTCGACCACCCGGCGTCTGATCTTGTCCGCCTCCGCTCCCGCGGTCGCCGAATCCATCAGCGCCGCGATCTTGAAGCGCGCCCACAGCCGGGCGACGCCGGAGTCCTCGCGGGAGGCGGAGAGGGTGAGACGCTGAGACCACGGCCGGCCTCCGCGCTCCCCGCTGACGGTCACGGCCGACGAAGCCGACGCGAGCCGGACCGCCACGACCAACGGCTCGCCCGCGTACAGGTCGGGGACCTTCGACGGCCACGCCTCGGCCGCAACGTCGTCCCACCGCACCTCGAGGTTGGTGAGCACCGGCGCTTCGAGCTTACGGAAGAGCGCCGTCATCTTCGGCTGGACTTCCGCGGCGCTCGCCACGTAGGTGAATGTGCCCCGCCCGAACATCGCCGCGCGCGTCATGAAGTGGGAGTTGGGCGCGGAGCCGAGCCCGACCGTGAACAGGCGGCTCTTACCGAGGTGCTTCTCGATGAACGCGAAGAGCTCTTCCTCGTTGCCGACCGCGCCGTCGGTCATGAACAGGACCTGGCGCACGGAACCGGAGGAGGATTCTTCGCCCGAGCTCTCCAGGGCCGCGGCGAGAGCGGGAAGCATTTCAGTGCCGCCCTGCGCCTCGAGCCTTCCGACCCACCGGCGCGCCTGCTCGACCGCGGCCGGCAGGGCGCGCCGGCTCTCGGGAAAGAGCCGCCGCGTGACGCTATTGAACTCGATCACGTTGAACCGGTCTTCTGGCGCGAGCCTCGACAGCGCCATCGAAAGCGCCTGCCGCGCTCCGTCGATGGAGGTCCCGTGCATGGAGCCGGACGTGTCGATCACGAACACCGTCTCGCGCGGCAGCCGGGTCTCGGGCGCGGCGGCGTCCGGCGGGATGACCATGAGAAGGGAGTACAACTGCCCGCCGACTGTCTGAGTGAAGACGGACGCCTTCGGCTCCTGCCCGAGGTCCGGCTCCCACGCGAGCTCGAAATCCCGGTCCGCAGCCACGGTCCGGTCCGCCAGCGTGACGAGCGTGTGGTTGCCCTGACCCGCATCGGTGCGCAGCGCGTGGGTCGCACTTTCGACGCGGCGGAGCGGAAACCCGGGATCCAGGCTGACCTTCAGATGGGGGTTCGTGAAGCCCGCCGCCGGGTCGGCGACGGGAGGACGGATCCGGACGGCGTCGGGCACGCCGGCGGACACGGTGGCCGGCGAGGAGGCCGCGGCCTGGACGAAGGATGGCGACTGTTCGTCGCCGGTGGGCCTCGGTGCGGGGTTGTAGCGAGGGGCGACGACCATGGGAAAACGGAGTCGAAACGCTCCCTGATTGAATCGAAGGGCCTCCTGGTATTCGAGCACGACCTGCACTTCTTCGTCCGGACCAATGCTAGCGACCGACGTCGTGAAGATGTTCGGCCGCTCCTGCTCGACGAGCGAAGCCTTCCGCCCCTCGGACTTCGCCTGCTCGTAAGCCTTCTTCGCCTCTTCTCTCTCCTTGACCTGGCCCTCGATGACCCGGTCCCCGATGACGAGCCGCATGGCGTCCACGGCCGAGCCTTCCGGGAGCGGGAACACGTAGATGCCCTCGACGCAGCTGCCGGTTCCGTTGCGGAACCGCTGCGAGACGGTCGTCCGCGCGATCATCCCGGTGACGCGGATCGAAACGTCCGTGTCGAGGACCGGAGCGGGAAGGTAGACGCCGGGACTCGCGGTCTTCAACAGGAGCGCTCCCGCGTGCGCGTCTTCAGGCCGGACGACGGGCGCCTGCCCGGGAGCCGCGTGGGTGAACAGGACCCAGATGACGACCGCCGCGGTCAGCTTCAGAAATCGCCTGATGGTCTCGACTTTCATCCGATACCTCCCTGGGTGCAAGGAGACCTCGAGGGGAAGACCGCGCCGTGCCGGAGCCGGGGAATTCCGGCGAAAGGATGTGGCAATCCTGTGGCGGCGCTTCCGCGGACGGCGAAAGCACGCGAGAATGCTCGTCGTGAAAACCGCTAATCCGGAGACGGTGGCGGTCGTGGACGACGAGCCCACGATCCGCGAGACGGTGAGCTTTGCGTTGAAACGCGAGGGTTACCGTGTGCGGGCGTTCGCCGACGGGCGGGAGGCATGGGACTCGTTCCAGCAGGAGCTTCCGGGGCTCGCGATTCTGGACATCGTTCTCCCGCGCATGGACGGCCTGGAGCTCTGCCGGAAGCTGCGCGCCCGCTCCGAGGCGCTCCCGATCATCTTCTTAAGCTCGCGCGACGAAGAGCTCGATCGCGTCCTCGGCCTGGAGCTCGGCGCCGATGACTATCTGTGCAAGCCCTTCTCGATGAGGGAGCTGGTCGCACGCGTCAAGGGGCTGTTCCGTCGCGCGTCCCTCGCGCGCACCGCGGTGGCTCCGGAGAAGCTCCTGAAGGCCGGCCCTCTCGAGCTCGACCTCGAGCGATACACGGCGAAATGGAACGGAGCCCTGATCGGCCTGACCGTGACCGAGTTTCTCCTCCTCCACTCGCTCGCCCGGCATCCCGGCCACGTGAAGACCCGGCGGCAGCTGATGGAAGACGCGTATCCCCACGACGCGTTCGTCAGCGAGCGCACGATCGACAGCCACATCAAACGGCTTCGGCGGAAGCTCGTCGAGCGCGAGCCCGCGTTTTCGGGGATCGAGACCGTCCACGGCCTCGGATACCGGTACGAGGGTGGCTGACGAGGGGGTGCCCTCGCCGGCGCCGCGGCGCCGCAGCCCGGGCCTTTCCGCGCGGCTTCTGGCGTTCAACCTCTTGCTCGTGTTCATCCCTGCGGCGGGACTGCTCTATCTCGACACCTACGAGAAGCAGCTCCTCGAGGCGCAGGAGCGCTCCATGGTCCAGCAGGGCCGCGTGCTCGCGGCGGCCCTCTCGGAGCCAGGCGCGCTCGCGGGGGAGGAGTCGGCGCGCATCCTCACGCGATTGAACCGGCGTCTGGAGTCGAGGATCCGGGTGATCGACAGAGAGGGGAGGATCCTCGGCGACACCAGCCGCCTCGGGCCCCGCCTCGAGAACACGGGCGCCGCGGCCGAGTCGCGAGAGACGGGCGGCCGCAACCTTCTTCTCTATCGCGTCGGCGCGATCTTCTTTTCGCTCTACCACCGGCTCGTTCCCCCGCCGGAGCCTCCGGCCGAGGCGCGAGAGCCTTCGCCCGCCGACGGACGGCTGCGCGGCCGCGAAGTCGAGGCGGCGCTCGCGGGCCGATACGGAAAGTCCGTGCGCCCTTCGCCCACGGGTCAGCGCTCCGTCACCCTGTCGATCGCGATTCCGATCCTGGGAGAAGGCGCCGCCTCGGCGCCGTCCGGCGCGGTCGTCGTGACGCAATCGACCTGGCGAATTCTCCAGGACCTGTACGCCATCCGTCTCGGCATCTTCAAAGTGTGTCTGGGTTCGCTCGCTCTCGCGGTGGTTCTGAGTCTTCTCGTGTCGACGACGATTGCCCGGCCGCTGCGCGATCTCCGCGAGGAGACCGCCGCCATCCTGGACCGGCGCGGACGGCTGCAGGCCAGCTTCCGGCCGTCGGAGAAGAAGGACGAGATCGGCGATCTCTCACGCGCCCTGCACGAGCTGACGCGGCGCCTCGAGGCGTACCAGCGGTTTCTGGAGTCGTTCGCCGCAGAAGTCTCGCACGAGTTTCGTAATCCTCTCGCCTCGATCCGGATCGCCGCCGAAATGGCTTCGGAATCGGAGACGGAGGAGGACCGCCGGCGCTTTCTGGAGATTTCCGAGAGGGAGGTGCAGAGGATGGAGCGGCTGCTGTCCGATCTGCGAGAGATGACGCGGGTGGACGCGCGGCTCGAATCGGAGGAGCAGGGTGCGCTCTCGTTGAATGCGCTGCTCGAGCGCATCTGCGAGGGTTACCGGCTCCGCGGCAGCGCCGTCGGGTTCCTGTTCGAGCCGCCGCCGGAGACGGTGAGCGTCCAGGCATCAGGAGAGCGCCTGGCTCAGGTCTTCGAGAACCTGCTCGACAACGCGGCGAGCGTCTCCCCCGCGGGATCCACCGTCCGCGTGCGGCTCGAGAGGGAGCAGGGAGCGGCGTGCGTGCGCGTCATCGATCAGGGCCCCGGCATCCCGTCGGAACATCTGTCGCGCATCTTCGAGCGATTCTTCACCTGGAGGCCCGAGTCGCCTGATGCCGCGGGCCGGCACACCGGTCTCGGCCTCGCGATCGTCCGCACGATCGTGGAGGGATATGGCGGCTCCGCCACCGCCTCGAACAACCCGGAAGGCGGGGCGACGTTCACGGTCTGCCTTCCCGCCTCGCGGACCGGCGTCTTCCGGAAGGCGTACCCCTCGGCCTGACTCTTCACCCGGGAGAGGGTTTCTGCACAGGAAAGTGTGCAGACGGGCGGAATTTCTGGCCGCTTTGCGTCTGAAATGCGTTGACTTTGTGCAAAGTGACCATAAAATCGTGCCACCCTTGCAAAAAACGGAGGACAGCATGGCGAAGGCGAAGATCCTGAGGTTCGATCCGGCCGGGCCCGGCCTCGGAAAGAACGAGATTCTGAAGGTGTGCGACGCGGAGAACGTCCGGTTCCTGAGGCTGCAGTTCACGGACATCCTGGGGGTCATCAAGAACGTCGAGATTCCGCGATCGCAGTTCGCCAAGGCTCTCGACGGAGAGATCCAGTTCGACGGTTCCTCGATCGAAGGATTCACGCGGATCGAAGAGTCCGACATGAATCTGGTTCCCGACCTCAACTCTTTCGCGATCTACCCGTGGGCGCATCGAGGTGGCGAGAAGGTCGGTCGTCTGATCTGCGACGTCTACACGCCTGACGGAAATCCCTTCACCGGATGTCCCCGAACGACCTTGAAGCGGCAGATGGACAAGGCATCGGCGCTCGGCTACACGCTCGTGACCGGCCCCGAGGCGGAGTTCTTTCTCTTCCGGCGCGACGCGAACGGCGACCCGATCATCGACACGCACGACCAGGGTGCTTACTTCGACCTGACCCCGGTCGACCGCGGCGAAGAGGCGCGTCGCGACGTGGTGCTGGCGCTCGAGCAGATGGGGTTCGAGGTGGAGGCGGCGCACCACGAGGTCGCGCCCGGACAGCACGAGATCGATTTCAAGTACGCGGATGCCGTCACGACCGCGGATCGCGTCTCGACGTTCCGATTCGTCGTGAAGAAGGTCGCCCTGGACCACGGGCTTCACGCGACGTTCATGCCCAAGCCGATCTTCGGGGTGAACGGCTCCGGCATGCACGTGCACCAGTCGTTTCTGGACCGCAAGGGCAACAACGTGTTCTTCGACGCGAAGGCGAAGTATCAGCTTTCGAAGACGGCGTTGAACTACACGGGCGGGATCCTTCGCCACGCGAGGTCCTTCGTCGCGGTGACCAACCCGCTCGTCAATTCCTACAAGCGCCTGGTCCCGGGGTATGAAGCCCCGGTCAACGTCGCCTGGTCGATGCGAAACCGCTCGCCTCTCGTGCGAGTGCCGGCGCGGCGGGGCATGGGAACGCGGATCGAGGTCCGGATGCCCGATCCTTCCTGCAATCCCTATCTCGCCTTCACGGTGATGCTTGCCTCCGGTCTCGACGGCGTGAAGAACCGGATGGATCCGGGCGAGCCCGTCGACAAGAACGTGTTCAAGATGAGCGAGCGAGAGAAGCGGCGCCTCCGGATCGATCAGCTCCCCGGCAACCTCTCCGAGGCTCTCGACAACCTGGAGAAGGACGAGGTGGTCACGAGCGCCCTCGGCGAGCACATCCTCACGCACTTCCTGGAAGCGAAGCGCGGCGAGTGGGCGGAGTACATTTCCCGCGTCCAGCCGTGGGAGATCGAGAAGTACCTGGATATGTACTAGAAGCCGGTTTGACTGCTGTAAAAGGCCGGGGTATGAAGCCCCGGCCTTTTTTTATTCGTCGAAAAGCCCATTGTGCCGTTTTTGCGGAGGTGCCGGGTGCCGGGGCGAGGCGGCGAGAGGCGGCGGGAACGGAACCGCTCAAGATGCTCGACGCTCATTCCTTCCTAGACAACCAGCATCGCATCCCCGAACGAGTAAAAGCGATAGCCGTCGCGGATCGCCTCCCCGTACGCCGCGAGCACGCGCTCCCGTCCGGCGAACGCGCAGACGAGCATCAGGAGGGTCGAGCGCGGCAGGTGGAAGTTGGTCACGAGCGCGTCGATCGCGCGGAATTCGAATCCGGGTGTGATGAAGAGATCGGTCGAGAAGGGAAGCGCGGCGGCATCCGCCGGGCCGAGGCGCGCGGCCGCCTCGAGGGATCGTGCGACGGTGGTCCCGATCGCCACGACGCGCCCTCCGGACGAGCGGGCCGCGGCGGCCGCGTCGAGCGTCTCCCTCGGGATCCAGACGCGCTCGGCGTCCATCGCGTGCGATGCGGTGTCGTCCGCCGTCACGGGCTTGAAGGTGCCGGCGCCGACGGCGAGCGTGAGGTCCTGGACCTTCACTCCCCGCTCGGCGATCTCTTCGAGAAGCGCCGAGGTGAAATGCAGTCCCGCGGTGGGAGCGGCGACGGCGAGCGGCTGGCGCGCGAAGACCGTCTGATAGGCGGCGCGATCCTCGTCCCGGTCCGCGGCGCCCGCCTCCCGGCGGATGTAGGGAGGAAGAGGGATGCTCCCGCAACGCGCGAGGTAGGCGTCGTCGACCGGGCGATCGAAGACCACTTCGCGCCGCCCGCCGTCGCCGAGCGCCCCGACGGTCGCCGACAGCCCCTCCGGAAAGGCGAGGCGGCGGCCGGGCTTCGCCCGCCGGCCGGGCCGCGCGAGAGCGGTCCATCGCGAGGGATCGTCATTCACGGCCTCGAGAAGAAAAATCTCGGTCAGCCGGTCCGAGGAATCGCGCGCCCACAGCCGCGCATGGCGCACCCGGACGTCGTTGCGCACGACGACGTCGCCGGGCCGGAGAAGCCCGGGAAGGTCGGTAAACCGCCGATGCGAGATCGCGCCGGTCTCGCGGTCCAGAACGAGAAGTCGGCTCGACCCGCGCTCCGCGGGAGACTGCGCGATGCGATCCGCCGGCAGGTCGAAGTCGAAGAGGGAGACTTTCACGGCCGGGAATTATGGGCCCGGGACGGCAAACGGCGAACGGCGAACGCGCTGGCAGCTTCCTGTCCCGTTTCCGACTCTCAACTCTTTCTCTTCAACTCCGAACGCTTGACGCTGAACGCTCGACGCTCGA
>JALYUA010000216.1 GCA_030854005.1 Acidobacteriota bacterium | reverse complement strand
CCGGCGACCTGCTCCTCGGGGCGCTGGCCGCCTGCGCGCAGATCACCTGTCAGATGGTCGCGACGGCGATGGGCGTGAAGGTCGCCGACATCCGGGTCGCCGTCGAGGGAGACATGGACTTGAGTGGCACGCTCGGTATTTCAAAGGAAGTGCCGGTCGGGTTCGAGACGATCCGCATCCGTTTCGACGTCGACGCGCCGGAAGCCACTCCCGAACAGTTGCGCGGCCTGCGGGAGAAGACGGAGCAATACTGCGTGGTCATGCAGACCCTGACCCATCCCCCCCGACTCGACGTCGACTGGGGAGCGAAGGGATCGGAAGCCTCGCGATAATCCGAAGGCCGGCGGAAAAACGTCCGGCCGCGGGGGGAGGATCAAGCCAGATGCCGAAATTCGTGATCGAACGAGAAATTCCGGGCCTCGGAAACATGACCGACGCGGAGATCCGGGAGGTCTCGCAGAAATCGGTGAACGTGCTGCGGGAGCTCGGTCCCGAGATTCAGTGGCTCCAGAGCTACGTCACCGGCGACAAGATGTATTGCGTGTACCTGGCGCCCGACGAGGACATCGTGCGCGAGCATGCGCGGCGCGGCGGCTTTCCGGCGAATCGGATCTGCGCCGTCCGGCGCATGATCGATCCGACGAGCGCGGAAGCCTAAGCAGTCTCGGACTCGATCGCGTACGCGACGGCGGAGAGGACGGGCATCGCCCACCCCTCCATCCACGCCGCGGCGCCGGCCGCGCCCGTCAACGCCTGGCGTGATGGCCCGAGACTTTTCTCGAGACGGGTCTGCTCCGCCGGAAGCGGGACGGCGCCGACCGCCTGCCGGAGCGCCGCGGCTGCGCCTGCCAGACGGAGCGAGCGTTCAGCGTGCGACTGCGCGGCGGCCGAGCAGGCGAAGCACTCGAGCAGCCGCGCGATCCCGCGCTTGTGCTCGAGCTCCTCGAAGACTGCCATGCTCTCCCTGTAGAGGCGATGGGCGGTCGAGAAGTCCCCCTGATCGCGCGCGAGGTTTCCCAGATCGGCGAGGGAGCCCCCGATGCCCCATCGATCGCGCAGCTCCCGGAACATCGCCAGGCTCTGCTCGTAGAGGGAGCGGGCCGCCCCGATGTCACCCTGTTCGCGCGCGACGTCGCCCTCGCTGTCGAGCGCCCAGGCCATTCCAGCGCGGTCGCCGACCTGGCGGGATATGGAGAGGCATTCTTCGAAGAGGGACCGCGCTTCGCCGAGGTGGCCTTCCAGCCGCGCGACGCTGGCGAGGTTGGAGAGACCTCGAACAACGGCGACCGGATCTCCGAGCTCTTTCCAGAGCACGAGGCTCTCTTCGAGCAGAGATCGCGACCGGGCGAGGTCCCCCTGCTTCTGCGCCCCGACCGCGAGAGCGTTCAACCCGATGGCGATCCCCTTGCGGTCGTCCTGCTCGCGGCTGATCCCCAGGGCCTCCTGCTGGTACGTTTCGGCCGCGGCGGGATCGCCGGTCAGGACTCCCGCCGCGAAGAGGGTCCGGGCCCGCAGACGGGTGCGCTCCGCGGCGCCGGGAAGCTCGAGGAGCTCTCCCAGCCACTCCCGGCCCTGCGTGAGGTACTCCCGTTCTTCCCAGAACTGGAAGAGGGCGACGCCGAGCCGCAGGCCCCAGTCCGCCGAGCCGGTCTCGATTGACCAGGCGAGTGCGGCGCGAAAGTTGTCGTGCTCGCGCTCGAGCCGGTCGAGCCAGTCCGAGCTCCCGTCTCCCTGCGCCGGGCCGCGCGCGGGGCCCGCGCCCTTGGACCGCTCCGAGGCCTCGTCCTCGGCGAGCACGACGCAGTAGGCCGCGTGCGCGCGCCGGGTCGGGGGCGCCTCTCCGCTCGACATCAGCCGCTCGAGCCCGTACTCGCGGATGGTCTCGAGAAGCACGAAGCGCGGCTCGCCACCGGGCGGCTCGATCCTCTGGAGGAGGCTCTTGTTCATCAGCGAGTCGATTCCGTCGAGGATGTCGAGCTCGAGATCGCCCGTCGAATTGCAGACTGCCTCGGCGGCTTCGAGCGTGCATCCGCCCACGAAGACGGAGAGCCTCCGGAAAAGTTTCTGTTCGGCGGGCCCGAGCAGGTCGTAGCTCCAGTCGATGGCTCCGCGGAGCGTCTGCTGGCGGCGGGGCAGGTCGCGCGCGCCTCCGGTGAGGAGCTGCAGGCTTTTCTCGAGCCTTGCGCGCATGGCGGCGGGGGAGAGCAGCTTGACGCGCGCGGCTGCGAGCTCGATCGCGAGAGGGAGGCCGTCCAGACGCGCGCAGATCTCGGCGATGGCGAGGACGTTGTCTCCCGTCACCTCGAAGTCCGGCATCACGGAGGCGGCTCGCGTCGCGAAGAGGGAGATGGCGTCCGACTGCATCAGCTCGTCCGGGCGGGCGGACGGATCGGGCACCGCCAGGGTCGGGACCGGAAACTCCTGCTCGCCGTAGATGTGCAGGGGGGACCGGCTGGTCACCATGACCTTCAGCTTCTTTCCGGCCGCGACGATGTCCGAGACCACCGAGGCCGCCGCGATCAGGTGCTCGAAGCTGTCGAGGATGAGCAGCATCGGCGCCCGCAGCGAATCCCGCAGGTGCTCCTTCAGCGTCGCGAGCGGAGCCTGTGCCGCGGTCTCCCGGATCCCCAGGGCCTGGCAGATCGTGGAAGCGATGAGGTCCGTTTCGTTGAGCGGCGCGAGGGCCACGAAATGGATGCCGCCGGGGAACGAGTCGGCCATTTCGCCGGCGACCTCGAGGGCGAGGCGCGTCTTGCCGATTCCTCCCGGGCCGGTCAGCGTGACGAGGTACGCGTCCTGCCGGAGCAGAAGCTGCTTCACGGCCGCCTTTTCCCGGACGCGCCCCACGAACCCGGTCCGCTGCACTGGAAGGTTCGTCGGCTTGGACTCCCGCGCCTCGCGCGGCGCTTCCAGGAATCGGTCCCGGACCTCCATGAGGTCCCGGGCGAGATCGTGCGTCGAGGCGTACCGCTCGCGCGGATCCTTGGCGAGACAGCGCTGAATGATCCAGCAGAGAGGCGCCGGAAGACGGGCATGGAGCAGCGCGACCGATTCCGGTTCTTCGCGGATGATGGCCGTCAGCGTCTCCGCGTACGTGGCCCGCCGGAATGCCTGGCTTCCGATGGCCATCTCGTAGAGCACGGAGCCCAGGGCAAACTGGTCCGACCGGAAATCGACCGGCCGCCCGCTCGCCTGTTCCGGAGACATGTACGCAACGGTCCCCAGGACGACGCCCTGGGCGGTTAGAGACGCGCCGGCCGTGGCGAAGTTCGAAACGTCTTCGGAAATCGGCTCGACGAGCTTCGCGAGCCCGAAGTCGACGATCTTGACGAACCCGTCCTCGGAGACCATCAGGTTCTCGGGCTTGAAGTCGCGGTGAACGATCCCCGACGCGTGAGCCTTGGCCAGGCCCTCGGCGACCTGCGCGCCGAACTCGAGGACCTTCTTCTGGGGAAGCGGTCCCGCCGCCATCAGCTCCCGCAGGGTCTGACCTTCGACCAGCTCCATGGCGATGTAGGACACGCCGTCGGCCTGGCCGACCTCGTAGATCGTGACGACGTTCGGGTGGTTCAGCCCCGACGCCGATCGGGCTTCCTTCTCGAACCGGCTCAGCCGCTCGCGGTCGGTTGACAGTTTCTCGGGCAGGACTTTCAGCGCGACACTTCGGCCGAGCCGCGTATCCCGCGCGCGATAGACCTCGCCCATTCCCCCCGAACCGATCGGCTCGAGGATCTCGTAGGGGCCGAGGCGCGAGCCGGGCACGATGCTCATGACGAGCCGAGGATTCTACCGGTCCGGACGGCGTCCCTTGCGTCGGTGGCCGGGCGTCCTCAGCGCAGACCCTCCGCGAGAAAAAGCTCGTAAAGGAAACGGCTGTAGCTGTAGACGCAGACGGTACCGTCCGGCGACAACACCGGCGGGCGGATCGACACCACGCCCGCGGCGTCGGACGGGATCAGGTCCTTCCACGGCTCCTTGCGGCCCGTCGTGACGTCGAGCCTCGCGATATGGGCGGGCAACTCCCCGGGGC
>JALYUA010000212.1 GCA_030854005.1 Acidobacteriota bacterium | reverse complement strand
CTTCCGACCCAGCCGAAGACCCTCCCCGACAGGGTTCGCCAGGCGGCGTCGCACACCACCCGGTAGTCCAGCCGGCACGCCTGATGACGATGAGAGAAGACTGCCGCGCCGGCCAGCTCCCAGCGGGACTCCGGGAAGCGGAAGCGCAGGAGAGCAGATTCGTGGCCCGGTTGATCGAGTCGGCGCCAGACGACGGCGACGCCGGCGATGCCGTTCTCTCGGGTTCCCATCGGCTCGTTCACGTTCACCCCGGCAGATCCCGCGAGAGAAACCGCGTCAGGCGCGCTTCCGGAGGATGACGTGCGCGGCGGCGCGGGCGCTCGGGACGTGCTCGACGCACTCGTAGCCCAGCGCGCGTGTATCGATCCCGCCCAGCAGGTGTTCCCCGGTCCCGAGAAGGACGGGAGAGATCGCGAGGTGCAGCTCGTCGATCAGAGCGGCGCGCAGATACTGGCGAATGGTGGCGACCCCGCCGCCGAGTCGTACGTCGCGGTTGGCGGCCGCGTCTTTCGCCTGTTCGAGCGCGGCGTGAATGCCGCCGGTGACGAACGTGAACACCGTGCCGCCTTTCATCTCGATGGGCGCCCGCGGGTGATGCGTCAGCACGAAGACCGGCACCTTGTACGGCGGTTCGTCACCCCACCAGCCTTTCCAGTTGTCGTCCGGCCACGGACCCCGGATGGGCCCGAACATGTTCCGGCCGAGGATCCACGCGCCGATTCCCTCGAACCCCTTCGCCGCCATCGCGTCGTCGACGTTCGTCTCGCCCCCTTCCTTGCCTTGCATCCGATTCCAGGTCCGGGTGTGAGAGAACCAGTCGAACAGGTCCGGGCCGCCGACGCCCAGCGGATTCTCGAGGTCCTGGCCGGGACCGGCGCCGTAACCGTCGAGGGAGATCGAGAAGGCCTGAACCCGCAGTTTCGACATGGCGTTCACCCGAGCGAGAGGGCCAGGAAACGGGTGCCAGGCACCGGATTGTGCCGGTAGGGCGGAATCTCTTCGAACCCCAGCGCCTCGTACATCGCCGCCGCGCGTGTCATCGACGGCAGCGTATCAAGGCAGATCCGCCGGTAGCCGATCGAACGAGCGTCGCCGATCAGACGCGCGACGAGCAGGCGGCCGAGACCCGAACCCCGGCATGCCGGACGCACGTAGAGGCGCTTCATTTCACAGACCTCGCCGCTGATCGCTTGAAGCGCGATGCATCCGCCCGCGAGGCCATCGACCCGCGCGAGGAGGAGCCGGCCGGACGGCGGCGCATACCCGCCGGGCAGCTCCGCCACTTCCCGGGCGAACCCCTGGAAACCGAGATCGACGTCGAGAGACGCCTGGTACTCGAGAAGGAGCGCGCGAACTTCGGCGATCTCCCGCGGACCGCTGCCATCGACGATCTCGATCATCGGATTTACCCACCCCGCGTTCTGCGGCCGCGCGTCTCCCGCGAACGGCGGACGACATCTGCTGCGGCGCGATTCTAAGCGGTGCCGGCGGCGCGGAACGGGTAGACGAAAAGCATGGCGGACTCGTCCTCGACGATGCCTCCGGTTCGCGCGTAAAGCTGTTGTGCGGCTTCATTGCCCCGGCTCGTCAGGACGAACGCCTCGAACATCCCCTCTCCTCGCGCCAGCTCCGTGATCTCGTGAATGAGAGCCTTCGCGAGCCCGCGGCCGCGCCAGGGCTCGGCCACGCCGATCTCATAGAGGAACATCTGGCTGGCTTCGCGGTCGGCGCGCTCCAGCCGGTAGGCCATGAGAAAGCCGCCGACCTCTTCCCCCGCGTCCGCGACCAGAAGATAGTTCGCCGTGTTGCTCAGGAACGCCTCGAGGGACTCGCGCGGGCGCGCGGATCCTTTGAATGCCCGGATGACCTTCTCGGCGCAATCGACGTCTCGAGGACCGAGTCTCTCGATCCGTGTCACGGAGCGCTCCCTCCCAGCGGCAATCGGATCACGAGGAACAGACATCAGGCGAGACGCAGCGTTCGAGTCACCATTTCAGGGCTCCTTCCTCGCGAGTCGATCGCAAAAGGCGGCGACCGCGGCCGCGACATCGGCCGTCGACGCCGGCAGCACGGTACAGCCGGGAATGCTCTCCGCATAGAGGTCCGACACCTCGGCCGGATGCAGAGGATCATCGCCGCGCACCAGCAGCGTGCGGACCCGGAGAGATCTCAAATCCGCGGCCGACACGAACGGCTGAGCGCCCGATGCGAGGAAGCGGCTCGTCGCCGCGACGCTGGCCGCATCGAACTTTTCCATCATGGCGAGCGCCTTCTCCCGTATGCCCGGCGGGAGATTCGCATAGAGCGGGCGGAGGACCTGGACTCCTTCGTGAACCGCCCGGCTCGCGAGGGCGTCCATCATCGCGAACGTCGACCTCTGAGCTTCCGTGTAGCCTCGCTCCTCGCCCGCGTAGACCGGTTTGATCAGCACGAGCCCCAGGATTCGGCCAGGAGCCCGAAGCGCGAAGCGAAGAGCGACTCCCGAGCCGCCCGAGACGCCGCCCACGACGGCCCGATCCACGTGGATGAAGTCCAGAAGCGCCTCGACGTCATCGGCCAGCTGGTCGAAAGTCAGCGCCGCTCCGAAGAGTGACTTTCCGCTGCCGCGCAGATCGGGCGCGATGATCCGATACCGGGTGGCCAGGGGCGCGATCATCGGCAACGCCGCCTGATGCGTCGCCATCCCCCCGTGCAGCATGACGACCACCGGGCCGGCGCCATCTTCGACGGCGAACAATGGAACGCCCTGGCTCTCCAACCGCAGTTCGCGCATCGAGCTCAGTTTCTCGCGGCCGGCCTGAGAAGGAGACTGTTGCTCCGCTGACCGGGGAGCGGGATCAGGGCGAGCGCTTGCCCGAATTCGTGCCGGCTGATCCACGGGCTCAGCACATCATCAGGTCCATCTCGGCAATGATCCAGATCCCTTTCGTCCTGTGGAGCCTGATCGAGAACGTCGTGCCGCACGCACCGAGGAGGACTGCCGAGCTCTCCTGAGGCGCGGGAATCGGACCGATCTGCCCCCGGAACACCGCGGCGTCGCCATCCACCTGGAGCTGGTCGAGGTAGAAATACCCCGGAGGCAGCGTGAAGCCGTCGACCGGCGGGATCGTTCCCGCTGAAATCACGCGCCTCAATCGCTCGATCGTCGAGCGAACGCCCGGCCGATTTTCGTTTCTGAGGACGACGACGACGGGCGTTCGGCCGCGTTCCACTTCCTGCAGACCGAGCCGCGCGACTCTGGCGAGGTCGGCCCGTTCGCCGGCGGAAGACGTGCTGATGCAGGCGGCGACTGAAAGCGCCAGCAAGGTCTGAAGACGAAAGGCCTTTGATCCGCCTGACGGCTGGTGCGCGACGATTGAACTCATTTCGCAGGCGCGCCGCACGTTTCAGAACGGGGCGGCTCGATCAACGGAGCGAGGACGAGTCCGCTGCGCCCGGAGGCGGGGGCGGAAGCGGAAGATCATTCGATGACCGCTTTGAGAAGCCGGCCTTCAAAGCGGGATCCTCCGCAAACCGGTCTCCCGTCATTTTCGAAGCGGGGCGCCCGCCTGCCCGGGCTGCGAGCTTCCTCCTGCGCCTCTTTTCGCCGATCCGAAATGCCAGCCAGTGCAGCACGACCAGCAGCGTCAGGACGACGCCGCCGAAAATCCGGGACCCGATCACGTCCGGCTTCATTCGAGCCTCCTGACGAGCAACGCGTCAGACCGATGCTGCCTGTTGAAGGGAGCGCGAAGCGATCCTCCTACTCCGAGGCACGCTTCGTCCACTGCCACAGGCCGGCGATCACGGCTGCAGGCAATCGAGAGCCCATCTGCCTCGCCGCCAGCACGATCTGCCCACGGTGATGGCCCTCGTGGGCCACGAAGTAAGTCAGGATGTGGCCGACGTCCAGCGGGAGATTCCGCCACGCGTAAGCCGGCGTGGCGGGAACTTCGCCACCGCTTCGACATCCCAGCCGCAGGAGAGCCTCCATACCGCGGCTGCTTCGGTTCAGCGCGGCGATCAACAGCCGGCGGCTCACCCTCCGGCGGTCGACCGAGGGTGGAACCGGGATGCCATGAGGCCGGCCCAGAGTCTCGAGCCACATGCAGCGGCTGTTGTGGAGATGGCCGGCGAGCATGCGAACCGTCTTGCGCGGAGCTCCCGGGATCGGACTCGACCAGACCGCCTCGGGGATGTGGTTGATGAGAAAGACGGTGACCCGGTGATTGGTCCGCCAGGCCGCCACGATGGTCTCGGCGAGATCGCGGCCTGGCGTCTTTTCGGATTTCTCCTGAGATTTCGTTCTCACGCTGGCGTGCTCACCCGTGCGATGCCGAGTGAATCATCCCGGCGCTGCGCTCACTCGCGCCGCGCTGGCCCGCTCCTGCCACTTCTGGACATCCACGCCCTTCAGCAGCAGCCAGAGGCAGAGCGATGCCTCCCCGACGAAGGGGGGCAGAAGGATGAAGGGAGACACGCGGCGCGCGAAGTCGGGAGCCACGAATTGCGCGAGGCCGAGCGTCAGATAGCACACGCCGGCAACCTGGATCAGGATGCCCAGAACGGGCGGCAGGAAGCCGGATCGGAAGATCAGCCTGCCGTGAAACAGGAAGCAGCAGCCGAAGAAAAACAGGGCGAGGCCAACGCCATAGGCATGCGATCGAATCGCCAGGGTCATGAGGGCGTAGAGCTGATCGGGAGTAAACGCCCTGGCGGAATCGGGGTTTCGGAGCGGCAAGAGAGCCGCAACGAAATCCAGGGCGGCGACGGCCTGAACCGAGATCGCCACCAGCCTGAGAAACGTCGCCAATAGATTGAGCTCCCGGCTCACGGGTCCCAGCAGGACGAAGTACACCATCGCGAGGGCCGTGGCGCAGACGATCGCGGCGAATTCGAAACCGATCGCGAGGCGCCACAGCGGCTCTTTCGACATGAGCCTGGCGGCGGTCGCCGCGGCATCGCCCGAAACGATGAGGCTGCTCCGAATCGCCATGCCCGCGACACCCGAGAGGATCAGCGCCAGGTAAAGCGCTCCGCCGCCTCGTGCGTAGAGCTGAGGCGACGACTCCACGGAGCGGACGGCCATCACCTGGCTCCCGGCACGCCGGCACTCACCATGGCCGGGCTCGCGACGCCACGAGGCTGCCGACATAGCAAGCCAGAGAGATGCCGATCCCGATGAACGGGACGCGGAACCAGTAGACCTTGCCCAGAACGAACAGGCCGCCCAGCATGGCCAGCCCGACGCCGAGCAGGAACGGCGAGAGAAACAGCATCGCGCTCCGGGCGATGGCCAGATAGCCGTAGATCAAGCCGAACAGGATGGCGGCCATGCTGTGACTGGCATTGAAGCCGATCCAGGCCTTCCACATGGTCGTTTCTTTCGTCAGGACCGGGGAAACCTCGCTCATCCTGACCTGCAAGGCGGGATCGCGCGGTGTGAGCTTTGATCCCCGGAACGTGTAAACGAGATGCAGTCCGCCGAGCGCGAGCAGGATACCCGCACTGGTCACCATGAGGACTCTTGCGATCACGTGTCGCTCATCGCTTCGATTCCAGAATTTTCGGCCCGGGGATGAGCCATGCTCTGGCTATCTTCCCACTCTGGATTTCATAGATCAGCACGGCATCGGCGGTGCCCGGTCCTTCCGGAAAGGTCCTCGTCACCCTTTCGTGATCCACCACGATGTTGCCCATCACGATTCGCTTCACGACGACGGCGTGGAGGTTGGCTTCTTTGAAACGAGCGGTATATCTCTCGCGCATCTCCGCCTTGCCATTCGCCAGCAATTTCGCCGGGTGCTCGAAGATTTGCGCATCGTCTGCATAGGCTGCGAGGAAAGCGGCCACATCGTGGGCGTTGTACGCCTCGAGCTGAGACTCGACGACCGCCTCGGGGCTCGTCAGACCGGTCGGCGCCGAGGGCGCAATCTCAGGCCGAGCCGCCAGGAACACGGCAAGCAGGAATCCGCCAGGGGTGTTGATCATCCATGCCTCCTTGACACCTCACACCGCGCATCACCTCGCGGCAAAGGGTTCGTAGACCGCTCGATGAAGCGATTCGAGCCCGACCTTCTCGAGGAGCCGGGTCGCCTCTGCGGAGGACAGGCGGCGTCCGGGCGCCTCCGGAGCGTCAGCCAGCCGATAGGCGGTCACCGCCATGACGGCCGTATCCAGGGCGAGCATTTGCGGATCGACTTTGTCGAGGGTGTCCGACAGGGCGTGGTGGTGGGTGTCGTACTCGCCCGGGTCCACCCACAGCGTAAAGACCGGGATCCCTTCCGCGAGGAAGGGTCCATGGTCCATGTCGAAGGTGGCCTCGAGGCTCACTCCCGACGCCCCGAGCGAGGACAAGGGCGCCAGAGCGTTCCGCGCGGCGGCCTCGACGTCCGATCGCCCGTGGATCTTGAACCCGCGCGGCGTCTGCGCGCCGTCGTCCATGATCACCGCGGCGCGCAGGCTGTCGAGCTCTTTCCGGTGCGCCTCGATGTAGGCGCGTGACCCGAGAAGCCCCTGCTCCTCACCGCTGAAGAAGACGAAGCGGATCGTCCGGCGCGGTTGGATGCCCAACGACTTCAGAACCCTCGCCGCCTCCAGCACAGCCGCCACGCCCACGCCGTCGTCCTGGGCGCCCTGGCCGAAATCCCACGAGTCGAGGTGGGCGCCCACGAGAACCACTTCGCCGGGCGTCGTCCCCCGGATGTCGGCGACGACGTTGCGCTCCCGGGCCGGCGTCGTATCGGCCGTGTTGCCCACATCGAACGTCACGCGAACCGGTCCTTTCGCCAGAAGCCGACGCAGGAAAAGCACATCCTCCCTGGCGACCGACAGGACGGGGAGTGGAGCCCCGGGATAGAACCCGAAAGCCGACGTGTAGAGCATGCGATGCGGTTTGTCGGACGGGATCAGCATGACTGCCGCGCCGGCGCGGGCGAGCTTTCGAGCCAGAGCGGCGCGCATCACCTGGCCCGGCGCTTCCTTCACTCCGTAGGGCTCCACGATCACCGCCGCGCCTCGAACCCGGTCCGCGGGGACGGCGGAATCGTCGTTCGGCGGCGCGCCCAGATCCACGAGGGACGCCGTCACCTCTCCCTTCGTTCCCGGCGCCCAGCCATAGGAAGCGAAGGCCAGCGGACGCGTCACCGGGCTGACGACGCTGCCGGCGGCTCGTCCCCGCTGCCAGCGCGACACGAGCGCGTACTCCTCGAAATGCGCGTCTTCGAAGCCGGCATCGCGCAGCGCGCGAAGCAACAGGTCCGACGTCGCCCGGGACTCGGGACTGCCCGTCACGCGGCCTCCGATCGTATCGGTGAGCCGCTGAAGAAAGGCATGAGCTCCGCCCCGCGCCATCACCCTTCCGACGATGCGATCCACGCGGTCCTCCGATTCGACGGCCGCCTGAGGCGAGGCGACACCGGAGACCAGGGAGAGCGCGACCGCCGCGACGACGAAAACGCGAGGAACCCTCATTTCATGGCCTCCCGAGAAAAGCCAGGTTCGGAGTACACGCAGACTAACGCCGCTTTGTACCGCGACTCCGTGGCAAGGGCGGAAAAACCGGCCGAGCCGCAGCCGCCTGTTAGAAACGCTCCCTCTCCGAGTCTTCCGGGGTGAGGGCACAACTTCCAACCGCCCGAGCCAACCGATTCCGCACGGCGGGGATGGCCGAACCGTTCAGCCCCGACGAGCGTGCCAGTCGAGCACCCGGAGAGCGCGCAGCGTGATCCAGCGATTCGCCGCTCCGACGGTGCCGGCCAATTCTTCGTGAAGGGTGTTGCGGTGTCGCACGTCGAGCAGCCAGCGCCCGTCGCCTTCGCGACGCCCGAGCACGGCCGTGACGGCCTCTTCGGCTCGCGCATCGGGCTGCACGCCGGCCGCGCGCAGATAGTCGAGCGCGCGCAGCACGTCATAGTGCCAGAGCGTCGGAAACGCGAACTGCGTCCACGTCGAGTCGATGACGTCGCCGGTCGACAACCTTCGGAGCAGACGACGCTCGAGGAGGTACTCCTGTGCGCGCGTCCGCGCCTCCGTCACCGGCGACGCTGCACCGAACGCCTCCTCGAACGCGAGCAGCCCTTCGAGCACGCAGATCGTGGTGTGGAACGACGAGCGCGCCGAGCCGCGCTCCGCCTCGCAGTTCCATCCGCCGTCAGCCAGCTGTTCGCTCAGCAGTCGATCGACGAGCCGATCGCTGCGCTCGCCGAAGTAGGCGCCGAGCGCCACGACGCGGCCGTTGATGCACGGCTCGACCTCGCCCTCGAAGAAGGGCGAGTCTCCGAACTCGGGTCCCCAGGTGACGTTGCGGCGTACGAGATCGATCGCGGCTCTCGCGCGCGCGCTTGTCGGGTCGAGCCCCAGGTCGCGCAGGAACAGCAGCGTGTAGAGATTCGACCACCAGAGCGGCGTCGCAACGCCATCGCCCCAATGGCCGTCGGGGCGCTGCTGATCGAGCAGCCGCGGTCCCCAACCCTCCGACGCGACACGCGACCGCTCGGAAGCGACGATCTCCGCCGGCGTATCGGTCAAATCGCGCATGACCTGCCAGCGGATCGAGGGGTCGGCATCGAGGAGCCAGTCGGTGACGGGGTCGTTCGAGGATCGAGAGCGCGCGCCGCGATGTGTGAGCGTCATTCGTTCGTGGCCCGCACGTTCGAGCATCGGCTCGATCATACGAGCGGTGATTTTCGAGGCATCGTACCCGCGTCGCCGGCAGCGGCGCCCGGCGCGCCTGTAGACCGATGGCTCTGCGGAAGACCTCTACCGGGCTACGGAGCTACCAGGCGGCGCAGCGCTTCTCGGGCGGCCTCACCATGGCCGATCCGTCCTTACAGGCAAAGGCCTTCTGGAACTCCGGCGCGTTCGACAGCGGCCCGATGATCCGGTACCGGGCGGTCGGGTGCGTATCCGTCTTCACCATTTGACGCTGCAGATCCGGGCTCTCGGCGGCGCCCCGGAGCTGGCCCCAGGCGACGAAGAACTGCTGTCCGGGGCTGAGACCGCCGATCACGGGCACGGGGTGAGACTGCATCGAACGCTGGAGGGCGACATACGCCACGCGCACGCCGGCGAGATCGGCGAGCGCCTCGCCGAGGACCTGCTTTCCCTGGAGGTGAACGCCGGGCTCGATCGCGTAGCCGTCGTACTGATCGACGGAGCACTGGCCGAGCTTCTGGAACGCGTCGCGATCGGGCTCCGTCCACCACTTCCGCGGCTGACCCGTCGAGTCGAAGTCGGCGCCCAGCGCGTCGATCGCATGCGTGAGGTCGTGCGCCAGGCTGATGCCGATCGCGCCGTAGTTCACGGCGTCCGATGCGGCGAGGTCAAACGCCGGCGGTTGCAGGAATCCCGCCGGCAACGCCATCAGGTTCAACTGGACGTCGAGGTACGCATCGGGTGACGACGGGGGCAGTAGCCAGATCTCCCGGCTCGCGCGTTGCCCGATACGCTTGCGGTCGGCCTCGACACCGAAGCGCCGGCTTGCGGCCACGTTGGCCCAGAACGCGTCACGGCGAATGATGAGCGCCGAGTGGTCGGTCCACGCGTCGGGGTAGCCCACCTTGACGTCGTAGCGCTCAAACTTCGCGAGCGCCTCCTGCCGTGTCGCGTCGGACATCCACTTCAGCTCGCGGAGGTCGTCCTTCAACACCGCCACCAGGGTACGGACCATCTCCTGGACCTTCGCCTTTGCCGCGGGAGGAAAGTACCGCTCGGCATACTTGCGGCCGAGGGGCTCTCCGAGCAATGCCTCCGTCGATTCGAGACAGCGCATCGCGCGGGGCTTCGGGGCGGTCGCGCCGCCGAGGTACTTGTCCTTGAAGGCGAAGGACTCTTCGGCGAAGGGCTTCGAAAGCCACGGCGCCGCCGACTCGAGCAGGTGCCACCTCAGATAGGCCTTCCACGCCGCCACGGGCGTCGCCGTCAGCTCTCGATTCAGTCGCTCGACAAACGCGGGCTCGGCGACGTTGACGTCGATCCGCGGCAGCCCGGCCTCGGCGAAATAGCTCTCCCAGTCGAAGCGCGGAGCGAGCTGCGCGAGCTGCGCGAAGGTCAGTTTGTGCGCGGTCGTGGCCGGATCGGCGGCCGCCGCGGGTGCCAGGCTCGCCTCGGCCAGACGGGTCTCGAGCGCGAGAATCCGGTCCGCGGCCTTCCGCGCCGGCACTGCGGCCATTCCGGCGAGCGTCAGGACTCTCGCCACGTGCGCTCGATACCTCTCGCGCATGTCCGCGAAGCGAGGCTCGGGCTTCAGATAGGAGTCGCGATCGGGCAACCCCAGGCCGCCGGCCGCGATGTTCACGACGAAGCCGGCGGGATCGTTGTAGTCCGAGGCGCCCGTGAGCACGAACGGGGCCGGGATGGCCAACTCGTGCAGCCGTCGGATCATGCGCTGGACGCCCGCGGCATCCCGGACACGGCCGATGTCGGCGAGCAACGGAGCCAGCGGGGTCACACCCGCGGCGCCGATCGCCGGCTCGTCCATGCACGCGGCGAAGTGATCGCCCAACTGCTGCTCGACGCTTCCACGGGGCAGATCCGCCCTGGCGGCCAGCTCCTCCAGGAGGGTCTTCAACTGCTGCCGGTTCGCGTCGCGAGCGGCCCACCGCCGGCTCCAGCGCGATGCCCCGTCCGGGATCGGGTTCGCGGCGCGCCAGGCGCCGTTGGCGAATCCGTAGAAGTCGGTGCACGGGTCAACGGAGCGATCCAGGTCGTCTGACTCGATGCCTTTCGGCGCCGCGCCTTGCGACGCTGGCGGGCACACTTCGCCGGTGACGGAGATCGGGGCGACACCTGCGAAGAGCGCCATTCCGGCCGCGACGACCAGGCCGATCCGTGTGGGTTTCATGAGGCACTCCTCGAAAAATGGGGAACCTGCAAGGCGTCGATCACCGCCGCCGTGTCGACCACGGTGGCGAACTCGCCGTGGAGGTCCGACAGAGCAATCGCGTGAACCTGCTCGGCGAGATATTCGACCCCGTCGGGGCCGACGCGATCGAACGTGGCCGTGGCGTCGGAGACGACCCAGGTCGCGAAGCCCAGGTTGCCGGCCATCCGCGCGGTGGTCGAGACGCAATGATTCGTCGTGAGCCCCACGATCACCAGCCCGCTGCACCCGGCGCGCCGCAGATCGGTTTCGAGCGACGTCCCGATGAAGGCGCTGTTGACGCGCTTCTCGATCACCGCCTCCCCCGCGACGGGAGCCGTCCCGGGCTTGAACTCGTTCCCGGGCTGACCGGGCCGCAGAGGCGACGACGGATCGGTCGACATGTGCCTCACGTGCACGATTGGGCGCCTGGTCGTGCGCCACGCGCGCACCAGCTCGGAGGTCCGCTGCTCCAGGCACGGGTTGTTGCGTCGGCCCCAGCGGGGCTCGTCGAAGCCCAGCTGGAGATCCACGATCAGCAGTGTCGTCGCGTGCGGTTCGAGGGAGAGCATGCCGCACCGTACGGGCGCCCGCCCGGCGCACCAAAACGCCGATGCTGCCTATCGGCGAGGCCGATGATGCGGATGATAGGGTGGTCGCGCGGTGAAAACCGAGCTGGAACTGCGGCACCTGCGCGTCTTCGCGACGGTGGTCGACACCGGGACGCACACGCGCGCGGCCCGAGCGCTCGGCCTCTCGCAGTCGACGGTCTCCGAGACGCTGAGCGCGCTCGAGCGCACCCTCGGCGTCGAGCTGTTTCGCAAAGGGGCCAGGGGCGCGCCGGCGCTGACGCCGTCGGGCGAGGTCCTGCTCGGGTACGCGCGCCGCATGTTCGCACTGAGCAGCGAGCTCGTCGGGGAACTCGCCAACGCGTCGACCCGGGTCAAGGCCACGCTGGTGGTCTCGGCCGTCGAGTCGATCGGCGCCTACGTGCTCCCGTCGCGGCTGGCCGCTCTTCGCACACGCTGGCCGGCGGTGCGGGTGGAGGTGCTCACCGGCAGTTGCAGCGAGATCCGCGAGCGTGTCGCCGCGGGCGAGAGCGACCTCGGCCTGTTACTCGAGCCTGAGACCTGGCCGGAGGCGGGCGCGATCCTGGCGAAGGCGCGCCTGTTGATCCTCGGCGCTCCGACCCACCCGCTGGCGCGCGGCGTCGCGGCGGCGGACGAGCTGCGCCGCTGCGACTTTTACATGTGCGACGCGGGCGGAAACTACCATCAGACCCTGCGGCAGCACTTCGAGGCGGCCGGGGTTCCGCCTCCGCGGATGCAGGCGATGGGCACCATCGAGGGCGTCAAGCGCGGAATCCTGGCAGGCGGGACGGCGCTCGGCCTCTTACCGGAGCACGCCGTCGAGCCGGAGCTGCGCGACAGCGTGCTCGCCGAGGTGCGCGTCCGACCCGCGTTGCCATGCGTGGTGCTGCGGGCCGTCCTCGCGCCGGGCGCGCTGGGCTCCCCGGTGGTCGACGACCTGATCGAGGGGTTACGCGGCTCGCCTCAGCGCGGCCTGCAGCTCACAGCCGCCGCGGACGCTGGCGGCAATCAGGCCCGCACGCGGCTGCGATCGCGATAACAGCGGGAAACCGGTCGCGGACGGACCGTGGAGACGGGCGTATCTCTTCGCGTCACGCATGCTACCGGTCGCCTGACGTCCGGAAGCGCAGCGGCGACCAGGCCACCCGGCGGCGCCGGCTGCAGCGCGACACCGCCGACTCCCGGGCTGGCAGACGCAGACGACTAACCGTTGGCGCTCAGCGGCGGTGAGGAGCCGAAGTCGACGAACGATCCATTGCGCGTGACGCGTCAGGCGGCACGCCGATTTTCCGCCGGTGACCGAAATGCCCAGATGCAAAGAGTGCCGGCGACTAAGACCGCTACCCAGGAGACCCAGACCGGAATCGCCGTCGTGCCCACCTGAAGCGACACCTGCATGGCTGCCCGGATCGCCTGGCCGATCGCGATCAAGCCGAAGACGATCCCCGAGATGGTGCGATAACCGTTACGTACCATGGAGACCTCCTTGAATCAGTTGTACTTCACGGTTTGAGGTTCAGCGGCGAGCCAAGCGAGCCCGCTGCAGCCGGGGGTAAGCGGTGGCGACCTCGAAACACGAGGTGCCGATCCGCTGGCTGCCGCCCTGTGTCCTCTCTCTGTCGGACCGAACGGCTCCCGAGGAATCGAGACTACGGCTCGAACGTCGATCCTTGACGCTTTCGCCGCCTGTCGATCTAGCGGGAGGGCTTCGCCATCATGCGCGCATGGCCGGCAGCGAGCTCATCCCTGGACAGGAAGCCGTCCTTGTTCGTATCCATCTTTTCGAACATGGCGCGGGAGCCGGCCGCGTGCTCTTCGGCTGTCAGGACCCCGTCGCCATCAGTGTCGATCGCCTTGATCTTCTCGGCGGCGGTCATGTCCGATTTCACGGCTTTCTTCCCGGTGACGCGCTCGTGTGCCGCTTCCATTTCGGCCGCCGTTACTTTGCCGTCCTTGTTCGCATCCATCGCGTCGAACATTTGCTTCGCCCCCGCGGCATGCTCGTCCGCGGAGATCTTGCCGTCCTTGTTCGTGTCCATCTTTGCGAACTCCGCGTCTGCCGCGCCTGATTTGGATTCGGCTGCGAACGACGGCGAAGCCAGGGCCATCGCTCCCAACATGACGATCCCGCCCAATCTCCCTATACGAATTGACGCCATTTGCATCTCCTTCCTGAAATTCCACGAACGGCATGCCCGCCCGCAGCTTCCGCACGCAATTCTCCTGCCGCGGCTGGAGGGCTTCCATGCCGTCGAAGCACTATGGGACGGATTGCCGACGTGACCTGGACGGCGATCCGCCCTGGCGCGTGGAACCTCCGTCCCAGCCGGGGATGGAGGCCGCCTGTTTGATCCAGGCCGCCAGCTCCTTCTCGTCGAGCTTGTCCGTCTCGCGCACATCGAGCGAGCGCACGTCCTTCTGTTGGCCGATCGGCGGAACCGGTTTGAGCGAGGCTCCCTTGAAGAAGCTGAACTTGACGTGGTGCTGGAAGCCACTGAAGGCGAGGAACCATCCAAGCCCCTCCACCCCGTAAAACGGGCAGTGCCACCTCACGGCCTTGCGGACCCCGGGCACGTGCTTCACGACGAGCGCGTCGACGCGCCTGGCGATGGCGCCCAGCCACGGCTTCATGCTGGCGATGTAGGCCTGCACGCCGGCGTCCCCATCGGACCTGGGCAGCGACGCGGGTTTGCGGGCCTTTCGAG
>JALYUA010000192.1 GCA_030854005.1 Acidobacteriota bacterium | reverse complement strand
TCCGTGAACTTCGTCCTCTGGCCCTCGGGATGCGAGTAGCGCGTGCTCGCTCCCGTCGCCATGTCGGTGACCACGACGGCGAAGCCTCGGATCGTGCGCGCGTCGAAGTCGAGCCAGAAGTGCCCGTTCGCGGAGCGCGAGTCGCGAATCTCGACGGCGAGCGCGACGTTCGAAGGGCGTGTCAACCAGAAGGATCCGGTCTGATCGGTGAGCGCGACGGCTCCGGCGAGCGCGCCGCCGTCGCGGGCCGCGGCCTCCCACTCGACCTCGACGCGAAATCGTCCGCGGATCAGGCACAGCGCGGAAGCGGCCGCGGCGCACCGCGCGTCGATCCGGACGAGGGCTCCGGCCGCGGACTTCGCGTAGACCCTTCCCGGCCAGTCGGGGTCGATCGCGAGGATCGCACGGGGACGGTCCGGTTCCCCGGCGACCGGACTCCACGTCGAGCCTCCGTCGCGAGACTGAAGCGCGCCCTCGGCCGCCACCGCGTGAAGCACGGAGCCTTCGTTCCCGAAGACGAGCGGACCGAGAACGGCTTTCTCCAGACGGGTCCACGAGACTCCGCCGTTCGCGCTCCGGAAGAATGCCGCACCGGGCGCGGGAGCGGCGGAGCAACCCGGACAAGAGAGACGTCCCGCCGCGAGCACCGTCGACGGAATGCTCGGATCGATCGCGACGCTCGAGACGGTGAACGCGGAACCGGTGGGTCCGAGCCGGGCCGGCAACCAGGTTCGCCCTCCATCCGCCGAGCGGTAGATTCCTCCGCCGGCGCCGGCATGGAGCACCTCCCGGCGGACCGGGTCCGCCGCCAGCGCGTGAATCGCGCGCGGGAGTCCGGCGCCGGCATCCGTCCACCGCCGGCCCGCGTCCGCGCTCCGGAAGAGGCCTCCCTCCGACGTGCCCGCCCAGACGACGCCCGCCGCGTCGGTTACGAGGACCGTGACTTCGCCGACGGTGCCGGCAGGGGTGGCGTCCATCCACATCTCGCCGCCGTCGGCGGTGCGCCGCACCCGCCCCCGCCGGTCGCCCGCGTAGACGATCGTTTCGTACTCGACGCGCGAGCGATGCGCGACGAGCGGACCCGGCAGGGGCTTTTCCTTCTGGGAGATCGCCAGGACCGTGACGTCGGGCGCCGTATCCACACGCTTCCAGTCGCCTTCGCCGCCGCGGAAGACGCCCTGATCGGTGGCGGCATAGACGGCGGCCGAGGGTGGCGACACACCGATCCGATAGGACTGCCTCTCGAGCGCGACGGCGGCGATCTGGCCGGGGGGCCCCGTGGTGGGGCTCGCAGGATCCGTCGCGAGCCCCGGTCGCGCGAGCCCGCAGGCCAGCCCGAGCGCACCCAGCCAGCCGGCCCGCCGCCACCTGACCATAAAACCTCCAAGGGTCCGACGCCCTTGGGCAAGAAAAAAACATCGTCAGCGTACCGGAGTTTCCCTCGGGATTTCTCTCAGCCCGCCCGCCTCCCCGAGTCCGGGGGAAGGCGGCTCCCAATGGCCCGATATCGCCTGATTCGCGGCACGGTTCCCTGTGCTGGCGGCGCACCAGCGCCGCCGACGGTTAGAATCCGTCCGGACCCCCGACAAAACGAGCCTTCACGGAGACGAGATGAAATCAGATTCGCTCGCCGTCCTCGCCTCGACCGAGCTCTTCGGCAGCCTCGACGCCTCGGACCTGGAGAAGCTCGGACCCGAGCTCGAGTGGCTGCGCCTCCCGGGCGGAGAGCTTCTCTTCCAGCAGGGAGAGATCGGCGAATGCCTCTACGTCGTGGTCAACGGCCGCCTGCGCGTCCTGCGCGAGCGCGCGAACGCGAGCGACCTCGTGCTGGGCGAGATCGGCTACGGCGAGACCGTCGGCGAGATGGCGCTCTTGACCGGCGCGCGGCGTTCGGCCACGGTGCGGGCCGTGCGGGACGCCGAGCTCCTGCGGCTCTCGGAGGAAAGCTTCAATCGCCTCCTGGCTACGCATCCGCAGATGACGATGATGCTCGCGCGCCGGATCATCACCCGTTACCAGCACTCGATGCAGGGCTCTCAGATCGCAGGCGCGGGAACCGTCGCGACGATCGCGCTCGTCCCTGCCGGGCCGGGAACTTCGATCGCCGGAGTCGCGCGAAACCTGACGACGGCGCTCGAGGCGATCGGGCCGGTCCTGCACCTCGACAGCGCGCGCCTCGACCGCGAGCTCGGGCCGGGCGCATCTCAGATCCCGAAAGACCACTCCCGCAACCACGCGATCGTTTCGTGGCTGAACGAGCAGGAATCGAAGTACCGGTTCCTGCTGTACGAGGTCGACCCGGCGCCGTCCGCCTGGACCAGCCGCTGCATCCGGCAGGCGGACCGCGTTCTGCTCGCCGCCAATTCCGACGGTGCGCCGGAGCTGGGCGCGGTTGAAATCGCGATGTCGCGGCAGGGAGCGGACCTGACCCGCAAGGAGCTCGTCCTCCTGCATCCCGCTCGCGAGGCGATTTATCCCGGGACCTCCAGGTGGCTCGCGGAGCGGCGGATCGACCGCATCCACCATGTCGTCGAAGACGGGCCAAAGGACTACGACCGCATCGTGCGCTTCCTGACGGGGCGCGCGACGGGAGTCGTTCTCGGCGGCGGGGGAGCGCGCTCCTTCGCGCAGATCGGGATGCTCAAGGCGCTCGCCGAATCGGGCGTCACGATCGATCTGGTCGGCGGCACGAGCATGGGCGCGTTTCTCGGCGCTCAGGTCGCGATGGGGTGGAGCATTGAGCAGATGCTCGAATACAACAAGAGGACCTGGCGCAATCGCCATCCCATTCGCGACTACACCTTTCCCTACATCGCTCTCATCAGCGGCCGCCGTTTCACGAAGGTCGGCCGCGACCTCTACGGCGAAGCGCAGATCGAGGACCTCGCCCTGAACTACTTCAGCTGCTCGAGCAACCTGACGCGCGCCACGGTGATGGTCCACCGCCGGGGGACTCTCTGGCGCGCGCTCGGGGCGAGCATCGCCGTGCCCGGCCTCGCGCCGCCGCTCTTCGATAACGGCGACCTCTTCGTCGACGGCGCGATGCTGGACAATCTGCCGATCGACATCATGCGGGAGGCCTGCGACGGCCCGGTGATCGCAATGGACGTGAGCCCCGCAGTGGACCTCGCCGTCGACCCCAATCTCCGGGAGGGGCCGTCCGCCTGGCGGATGACGTACCGGCGGTTCCGCCCCGTCGTCGGGGAGACCTTCCGGCTGCCGTCGATCATGGAAATCCTGTCCCGCGCGTCCTCGCTCGGGAGCGTGGCCCAGGTCGAGCGGTTGAAGCGCCAGGCGAACCTGTACCTGCAGCCGCCGCTCGAGCAGTACAGCATCTTCAGCTTCAAGTCGATCGAGGAGCTGGCGCGGGCGGGCTACGAGTACGCGTCGCCCGTCATCCAGGAATGGAAGTCGGCGACCGAGGCCGCGGCGCACCATCCGATCCGGGTGATGGCTTGACCCTCCGTGGTATTCTCCGCATCCCAAATCCACAGTCCCCCTGATCCCGTCCGCCCGGTTTTTGCGGACCTCGTTCGAGGAGCGGGATGGAAGAAACAGCGTCGGCCTTCCACAAGGCAGAGGAGCACGCCGACGAGAGCCTGACTCTCGTCTCGGCCATCGCCCGACTTCCGTCCGATCCGGAGCGCGGATTCCGGTTTATCGGCTTCGGGCCGCAGGAGCGCGCCTTTTCCTGGGACGAGTTGCGCAGGGAGGCCGGAAAGCGCGCGGCCCATCTGGCGGGCAGCGGGCTCTCTCCCGGGGATCGGCTCGCGCTCGTGATCTCTGACGGCCCGGAATTCGTCCTGAGCTTCGTCGCGGCGGTGATGGCAGGGATCGTCCCGGTGCCGGTCTTTCCTCCTGCGACGGCCCGGGCGATCGAGCAGTACGGCGACACTCTCACCCGGATACTCGAGGTCGCCGATGCCTCGGTCGTGCTCTCCTCCGGACCGACCGCCGCCATCCTGGAATCGCTCCTCGCGGGCAAGGGCGCGGCGCGGCAGGTCTGGACGGTGGAGACGGTCTTCGCCGGAGAGCCGCCGCCGTTCACGCCGCCGCGGGTGTCGCCGTCCGATCTCTGCTTCCTGCAATTCACGTCCGGAAGCACATCCTCTCCGCGAGGGGTGATGGTCACGCACGCCAACCTCGTGGCGAACGCCCGCGCCTATCTGGGCCCTCACGGGCTCGACTGCCGCCCGGCCGACGTCGGCGTGAGCTGGCTCCCGCTGTTTCATGACATGGGACTGATCGGGTTCGTGCTCACGCCGCTGATCGGGGACGTTCCCGTCTCGATCATTTCGACGGGCGCCTTCGGCCGCGACCCTCGGATCTGGCTGCGCGAGATCCACAGGCGGCGGGCGTCGATCACGTATGCGCCCAATTTCGCTTACGCGCACGTGACCCGCAGAGTCCGCGAAGAGGACCTGAAGACTCTGGACCTCTCGTGCCTGCGCGTGGCCGGATGCGGCGCGGAACCGATTCATGCTCCGACGCTCCGGGCCTTCGCGGAGCGCTTCGCTCCCGCGGGGTTCCAGGCGGACGCTCTCCTGCCGAGCTACGGGCTCGCCGAGTCGACGCTCGCCGTGAGCTTCCACCGGCGGGGAACGGGAATGCACACGGACAGGGTCGACCCGGAGGCGCTGAAGCGCGGGGAGTCCGTCGCGGTGCCGCCGGGGTTCCCCTCGCCCGCGGAGCTCGTCTGCTGCGGCACCGCGTTTCCGGGACACGAGATCGCCGTCTTCGACGAGCGCGGACGGCTCGAGCTCGCGCGCCGCGTCGGGGAGATCGCGTTGAAAGGCCCGAGCGTCACCTCCGGATACTTCAACGCGCCGGAGGCGACCGCCGAGTCCTGGCGCGACGGGTGGTTCTTCACGGGAGATCTCGGATACCTCGAGTCCGGCGAGCTGCACGTCTGCGGACGCCGCAAAGACCTGATCATCGTGCGAGGCGCGAACTACCACCCGCAGGACATCGAATGGGCCGTGCGCGACCTTCCGGGAGTGAGGCGCGGAAACGTCGCCGCCTTCTCCATCCGCGAAGTGGGCGGCCTGGAGCGCCTCGCGTTGATCGCCGAGGCGGATCCCCGCGATGCGGCGGACCTGCCCGGAGCGATCGCTCTGCGGATCAGGGAGTCGGTCGGGCTCGATCCGGATTTCGTGGCCGTGGTGTCCTCCGGAGCTCTTCCGAGGACGTCGAGCGGCAAGCTGCAGCGGGCGCGCGCCCGCCAGCTTCTTCTTGCCGGGGCCATGACCGTCCTCGCGGGCAA
>JALYUA010000191.1 GCA_030854005.1 Acidobacteriota bacterium | reverse complement strand
GATCCGAAGAGCGTTCGTCGTCGCCGCCGGATCCCGAGGGGCCCCGGCCCTCGTCGCGGCCGTGGGAGTGGGCGGGCGGATGCGTCGCCTCGACCGCGCGGAAGTGCTCGAGAACGCGATACGTGTGCCGGGATCCCTTCGGGACGACCCAGGAGTCGCCGGCCTCCAGACGCACGGTCTGACCTTCCAGGCGAAGCTCCGCGCGGCCCGAGAGAACATAGCCGACCGTCTCGTAGTCGCGAACGGTCTCGGGCTTTTCGTCCGCGGAAGGCTCCTTCTCCCAGAGCCGCATCGCGAGCGAAATCCCCGACGCGAGATACGTCTGACCCATCTCGCCGCGGGGCGAATGTTTCGAATCGACCTTCGTGATGCTGGTGTCGGTCATTGGGCGCCTCCCGCGCGCGAAAAGGACGCAAGAAGAGGGCCATTGGGTGTCGCCGGGCGCTGGCGAAAGGCGAAAGGCGAAAGGCGAAAGGCGGGTAACAGGGGAGGGGCAACGGCGTGCTCGGAATCGTGTTTCCCGTCTTCCTCTCCGCTCAAAGCAGAACGCTCAACATCTGGCATCCCGTCGGCGTCTAACAGGGCGAAAGGAAGCCCACTGACCGTTTTGCATGTGTTGGAGAATGTCCCCCTCACCCCCCGACCCGCGAAGGAGGCGTTCCTGGACGGACCCGAAGAGAAGGATGGTTCCTCGGGCGCCCACGACCCGGCCGAGGAGCAGCTCCTCGAAGGGTGCCGGGCGGGCGATGTCGCGGCCTTCGAGCGGCTTTACGCGCTTCACGGCGCCCGCATGAAGAGCATCGCGCGCAACCTGCTCGGACACGAGACGGATGCCGAAGACGCCGTCCAGGAGGCCTTTCTGAAGATCTATCGCGGCGCGGCGTCGTTTCGGGGGTCCGCGGCGCTCTCGACCTGGATCTACCGGATCCTCGTCAACACCTGCTACGACCTGCTGCGGCGCCGCAAGCGGCATCCGGAGGATGCGCTCGAGACGCCTTCCGGCGGCGGCGAAGGGCCTTCGCTCCCGGCCCCGGCCGGGGATCATCCTCTGAGAATCTCGATTGAGCAATCGCTGTCGAAACTGGCGCCTCGCCAGCGGACCGTCTTTCTCCTCTCCGCCGTCGAGGGTCTCTCGCACCGGGAGATCGCCGGCGTTCTGGACGTCTCCGAGGGGGCCTCGAGGACGCTCCTCTTCGAGGCGAAGCGCCGGCTCCAGGACCTGCTCTGGACCTCGGGAGCGCGAGGGAGGGCGAGCGCATGACCGGCGGATGCACGCGCGCGCAGGAGGCGCTGAAGAGAAACGACCCCTCGGCGATCGAGCGGGTGCGCGTTCACACCGCCCGGTGTACCGAGTGCGCGGAGCCGCTTGCGCTCTGGGACGAGGTCTCGAGAGCGGCCCCGTCTCTTCGCCGCGAGTGGAACAGCCCGGGGCTCTTCCCGAAGATCGCGGCGGCGATCCAAGCGGAGAAGGCCTCGCGTCCCGCCCCGGCGGAGGTGCCGCCGGCCGCGGCTCCGTCGCGCCGGTTTCAGTGGCTTCCGATGGCCGCCGCCGCGTCGCTCTTCGTCGTCGCGATGGTGGGTCTCCAGGTCTTCCGCAACAGCGGCGGGCGCGAGCCTCTCGTGAACGCGGCCAGCACGAGCAACCCGCTCCTGACGGATCGCTCGCTCGAGGAGGTCGAGACCGCCGAGGCGAACTACGTCCGTTCGATCGAGCGGCTATCCGTTCTGGCGCG
Organism: Acidobacteriota bacterium; assembly: GCA_030854005.1. Lineage (GTDB taxonomy): Bacteria > Acidobacteriota > Thermoanaerobaculia > UBA5066 > Gp7-AA6 > JALYUA01. The sequence goes on along the minus strand of JALYUA010000191.1, from coordinate 6,024 downwards.
CCCGCGCATCGCGAACCCGACGACGCCGCTCTTCGTCAACTATCGGGAGAAGCTCCAGCTGCTCGATTCGGCCATCGTCGAGATTCGAGCTCAGATCGAGACCAACCGGTTCAATTCTCACCTGCGCCGCGAGCTCCTGGCGATGTACCAGGAGAAGCAGCGGACGCTCCAGGAACTCATGAAAGAGGGCACCTCATGACGCGACTCTTCTCTCCGGCGCCTTTCAGGCCGCGGGCTCGCGGCGCCGCGCTGGCGCTGCTCGCCCTCGGGGCGGTCGCGATCGCGGCTCCCGCCGCGGCCGATTCTTCGCGCGAGGAAATCTCCCGTGAAGTGCACAAGACTCTCCCGCTCCGATCCGGCCAGCACCTGGAGGTCGATCACCGCAATGGCAACGTCCGCGTCCATACCCACGCCCTGGCCGCTGCGCGGGTGGACGTTCGGATCCGCGTCTCGTCTTCCGATATGGACGAGGCGAAGAAATTCGCCGACGCCATCGCGATCGACGTCGAGCCATCGGCCAACGGAGTCTCGGTCCGGACGCGGTACCCGGACGAGCACGGAGGCTTCTTCGGATCCCGGCGCGTGTCCTTCGCGGTCGACTACGACATCTCCGTGCCCGAGAGCACCGGCGTCTCGATCCGCAACCGCTTCGGTGAGGTCCTCGCCGACGACTTGAAGGGGGGAACGGAGATCCACAACGCGAATGGGCGGGTGGTCTTCCGGGGCGGAAAGGGAATGGCGCGCCTCGAGAACTCCTTCGGATCCCTCGAGCTCGCCGGCAACGCGGGCGACGCGGACGTCACCAACGCAAACGGGACTGTGACGATCGCGGACGTCGACGGACAGCTCTCCGTGCGCAACCGCTTCGGGCGCGTGACGATGACGCGCGTGAAGAAAGTGGCGTTCTCCGGAACGAATGCCGACGTCTCGCTTTCCGGGTCCGGGCCCGCCTCGGTGACGACGTCGTTCGGGGCCGTCGACGTGTCGAACGTGGCGGGAGATCTCTCCGTCCAGAACAACAACGGAGCGGTGACGGCGGCGGGGGTCGCGGGGGAAGCGGAGCTTTCCGCGAGCTTCGCCGGGATCACGTTCTCCGACGTGAAGAAGGGCGTGCGCTGCACCGGCACGAACGCGCGGGTCAGCGGCCGCAAGACGGGCGGGCCGGTCACGGCCCAGAACACGTTCGGGCCCGTCGAGCTCTCCGACATCGGCGGATCAGTCGACGTGCAGAACTCCAACGGGAAGGTGCGGCTGCGCGACATCCGCGGCGCCGCCATCGTGCGCAACCGCTTCGGCGACGTGGACGCTTCCGGCATCGGGGGCGACGCGACGGTCGTCGGAGGAAACGGCGCCGTGACGCTCTCGAACATCGAGGGCGCTGTCGACGCGCGGAACTCCTTCGGCGCGGTCTCGGTGACCCGCGCCAAGAAGGGCGTCAAGGTCAACTCCGGCAACGGCGGCGTGACGATCGCGGACGCCGGCGGAACGAGCTTCGTCAAGACGAGCTTCGGTTTGGTGGAAGCGGTGAGGATCGCCGGGGACCTGACCGTCGAGAACTCCAACGGAGCGGTCCGGGCCAGCGACGTGCGCGGCTTCGCGAACATCCGGACGTCGTTCTCCGCCGTCGCGCTCGAGGGTGTGACGGGCGCGATCGACGTGGACAACCAGAACGGGTCGGTCGAGCTGAGCGACGTCGGAAGCGGAGCGAAGGCATGCAGCCGGGTCGCTGTGAAGACCTCGTTCGCGCCGGTCCGTATCGCCCTGGCAGAAGGCGGCGGTTACACGGTCAACGCCCGGACCTCTTTCGGGAAGATCCACACCGAGCTGCCCCTCACGGTTTCCGGAAGCACGAGCTCCGACTCGCTCCAGGGAAAGATCGGGGACGGCCGCTGCGAGATCACGGTGAGCGACTCCAATGGGAACATCGAGCTCATGAAACAGGGGAGGAGATAAGAAGCTGTCAGCTGTCAGCTCTCAGCTCCAAGAACTGGAACTGACAACTCAGCCCAGTGCGGCGAGAAGGGCGAGCGCGAGGAGAAGCAGGCTCAGCCGCCGCACAATCCTCAGCACCCCTGGTTTACGCCGCTCAACGCTCCGGCGTTTGAGAGGCTCCGCGTCCGAGAAACGAAACAAAGCCTCGAGATCGGGAAACGGGAAACGGGAGCGGGACGGCCGCGGTAATCCGCGGTCAACTCATCGTCGCCTCACCATCTGTGGTACGCCGGATGCCCCTCCGCGACCGCCACGAACGTTCCCCGGCACGTGGCCGTGACCTTCCCGTTGGCCTCGAGGCTGGCTTCGACGGTCGCGCGGTCGGCGGTGGAGTCGATCACGCGGGCGCGCAGCTTGAGAGGGGCGTCCATCGGAGTCGGGCGCTTCAGGACGACGTGAAAATCCGCCGTGACCGTGCACGGAGGCGTCGCCGAGCCCGATTGCTGCTGCAGGTGATGGGTGGCGGCCCAGTTGCTGTGGCAGTCGAGGAGAGCGCCGCAGATCCCGCCGTTCAAGACACCCTCGAAGGCCTGGTGATGCGGCTCGGGCCGCCAGTCGCAGACCACCTCGTCTCCTTCGACGAAGCTCCGGATGCGCAGTCCTTTTTCGTTGGCCGGCCCGCACCCGAAGCACTTGTTGGCGGGCGCCCAGCGTTCCTGCAGGCTCAATGTCACAACTTCTCCAGGAATTCCGCGCCGATGTTGGGCAGCCACGGAAGGAGCTCGTACTGGGCGACGCCTTCGCGGACGAACGGATCTGTGTCGCGGATCCGGTCGAGCGTCTCGGCGCTGTGATCGGGGACGCGCAGCAGGAGGAGGCCGCCGCTTCTGGGGTCGAACGGTCCCGAGACCAGGAGTGTCCCGGCGTCGCGAAGGGCGCGAAGGTGAGCGCGATGGGCGTCCAGGTGAACGAGGACCTCTTCGAGCGGGCGCCGGTAACGGATGATCGCGATCGCGTACATGGCCGGAGCGTATCGCGGCGGCGGCGACTCGGAGCGCCCGGCCTGCCCCGGCCCCGACCGCAATGTGGCGATGCTCGGCATCGACGCGATTCTCGCTCCAAAAACCGGCGCCGGGCGCTCACTATAATGACCGCCCCGGGCCGGGACGAAGCGGGAAGGAGCCCTCCGATGCCGACGACGCCCACAGCGGAAGACAAGACCCCCGCGGCCGCGCAGGAGCGCCGGGAAGCGGTCACTCTCGTCGATCACCGGACGGGGAAGTCGTACGACCTCCCGGTCTTAAACGGCACCATCCGCGCCATCGATCTGCGCCAGATCAAGACCGGTCCCGAGGACTTCGGCCTCATGTCGTACGACCCCGCGTTCATGAACACGGCGAGCTGCCGCAGCCAGATCACGTTCATCGACGGCGACCGCGGGATCCTCCGCTACCGCGGTTATCCGATCGAGCAGCTGGCGGAGCGATCGAGCTATCTCGAGGTCGCGTACCTGCTCCTGCACGGCGAGCTCCCGACGAAGTCCGAGTACGACGAGTGGGTGCACAACATCACGTTCCACACGATGATCCACGAGAGCCTCAAGAAGTTCATGGACGGCTTCAACCACGACGCGCATCCGATGGGCATGCTCATCGCGACCGTCGGGGCGATGTCGACTTTCTATCCGGGTGCGCGCGACATCCACAGCGCGTCGGGCAGGACGAGGCAGATCCACCGTCTGATCGCCAAAATGCCGACGCTCGCGGCGTTCGCGTACCGGCACAGCATGGGGATGCCTTACGTCTATCCGGACAACGATTTCTCCTACACGGGCAACTTCCTGAACATGCTTTTTCGGATTCCCTCGTCGAGCTGGAAGCCGGACCCCGTGCTCGTTCGCGCGCTCGACGTGCTCTTCATCCTCCACGCCGACCATGAGCAGAACTGCGGCACGCACGTGATGCGCGGCATCGGCTCCTCGCATACGGACCCGTACTCGGCCGTGGCCGGCGCCGCCGCGGCTCTCTACGGCCCGCTCCACGGGGGGGCGAACGAAGAGGTCCTGAAGATGCTCCAGGAGATCGGCTCGGTCTCCCGCATACCGGCCTTCATCGAAGAGGTGAAGAACGGGAAGGGCGAGAAGCGGCTGATGGGATTCGGGCATCGCGTGTACAAGAACTTCGACCCGAGGGCGACGATCATCAAGAGGATCGCCGACGAGGTGTTCGCGGTCACCGGAAGAAACCCGCTCTTGGACGTCGCGCTCGAGCTCGAGCGGATCGCCCTCCAGGACGACTATTTCATCAAGCGGCGCCTCTACCCGAACGTGGACTTCTACTCCGGCCTGATCTACGAGGCGATCGGTATCCCGACGGCCGCCTTCACCGTGCTGTTCGCGATCCCGAGAGTCTCCGGCTGGCTCGCCCAGTGGCAGGAGATGCTGGAGGACCCGGAGCAGAAGATCGCGCGCCCGCGCCAGATCTACACCGGCCCGGAAGAGCGAAACTTCGTTCCGATCGAAGGAAGATAGAAGAGCGCCACCGACGGGTAATCCTGTGACCGCCGAAGGGAGGCGGGTGCGCGCGGTGCTCTTCGACTGGGACGGCACGCTCCTCGATTCCGCCGAGGCCAGCTACCGGTGCTACCGGCGGCTTTTCGCGCCTTACGGCATCGACTTCACGCCGGAGATCTTCGCGAGCACGTACGCGCCCGACTGGTACCGGACCTACGAGGGGATCGGCCTGCCCCGCGACCGATGGAGCGAGGCCGACGCACGCTGGCTCGAGATCTATGCGGAGGAGTCGTGCGGCCTGCGTCCAGGAGCGGCCGGGGCGCTCGCGCGTCTCGCGGCGGCCGGCGTTATGGCCGGGCTCGTCACGAGCGGGAGCCGCTCCCGCGTCGAGCGCGAGCTCTCGGCTCTGAAGCTCTCCTCCGCGTTCTCGACCGTGGTGTGCGGCGAGGACGCGCGGAGGAAGAAACCCGACCCCGAAGCGCTGTGGATCGGGCTCGACCGCCTAAGCGTGCCGGCCGCGCGGTCCGCGTACGTCGGAGACAGCCCCGAGGACATCAAGATGGCTCGCGCCGCCGGCGTCTTCGCCGTCGGCCTCGAAGGCGGTTTCCCGAACGCGGAGGCGCTGCGGCGATCCGCGCCGGAGGCGATCGCGGGCGACCTCGCGGAAGCGGTGGAAATCCTGCTGGCGCTGTGAGCCGCCTCGAGGCTCGACGACTCTCCCCGGCGCGCGGGGACGCCTCAGGCGGGGCGCTGGTTCTCGGCATCGCCCACTATTCAGGTTCGCCCTCACCCCGGCCCTCTCCTCCGGCGCGCGGGGAGAGGGAGCGGAGGGAGCGGAGGGAGCGGGGGGAGCGGAGGGAGCGTTCAGGGGGCGGGCTTGCCTTTCGTTGCCGCGTCGCGCCTTTCGCCTACCGCCTGCCGCCTCCCGCGCCGCACGCGGCGGATAGAATCCGCGCCGCATGACGCCCGGCCAGATCGCCGCTCTCGTCGCGTCTTCGACCGCCGCCGGCGTGATGAACGCGATGGCGGGCGGCGGCACGATCCTGACCTATCCGACGCTGCTCTGGCTGGGCGAGTCTCCGATCATCGCCAACGCGACCTCGACCGTCGCCCTTCTGCCGGGCGCGGCGTCGAGCCTCTTCGGATACCGGCAGGAGGTGCTCGCCCACCGCGGCTGGCTGACGACCCTGTTTCTGCCGAGCCTCCTCGGAGGAGCGGCCGGCGCGGCGCTGCTGCTGGTGACGCCCCCGCTCGCCTTCCAGCGGCTGGCGCCGTTCCTGATCCTGTTCGCGACGATCCTCTTCATGCTCCGCGGCGCCGTCGGCCGCCGGGTGGGAACCTCCGAGAGAGCCGCCCCCGGACGGACACCTGCGCGCCTCGGCCTGGCGATCGCGTTTCATTTCGCGGTCGCCGTTTACGGCGGCTATTTCGGGGCGGGCATCGGGATCCTCACGCTCGCCGTCCTGGGGTTTCTCGGGATCGCCGACATCCACGCCTCGAACGGCCTCAAGAATTTCTTCGGAATGTGCATCAACGGCGTCGCGGCGGCATACTTCATCCTGCGCGGCGCGGTCGAGTGG
>JALYUA010000064.1 GCA_030854005.1 Acidobacteriota bacterium | reverse complement strand
CTCGGGACGCTGACGGTGCGCGGGAAGACCACGACCCTGCGCGCCGTCGCCGCGGCGGAACAGGCAGACCCCGAGGATCCCGCCGGCCACTGGCTGGTGATCCTGGCCTCGGACCGGAAGGTCGCCGAGGAGGATCGGACGGTCGCGCGGCTCACGGAACTGGCGCGCGACGGGAAACTGCACGCGGTGAGGATCCTCTGGCGCGTCGGCACGGACTCCGTGTTTGCCGTGCCCTACGACGCGGGGCTCCCACAGAGCGGCCGGCGGGGCTCCGAGCATCCGACGATCAATCTCCGACGCTTCGGCGAAGGACGCCTCGACGCCGAGTTCCGTTCGAAGCAGCTCGGGCAGGAGTGGTTCTTCCACGCCAACGTGAAGGCCGCCGCGCCCTCCGGCGGTGTCGCCGAGCTCGAGCCGGAGGCCGAGGAGTCCGCGGAGCCGGCGACGGCGGCCGGGGGCGGAGCCACGGGAGAGCTCGGCCGAAAGAGAGCGCTCGGGAAGCTCGGGTACGAGTACACGGAGTCCGCGTTCGGCCATGCCGTCTCCGACGGAAAGCTCGACGCCGTGCGTCTCTTTCTTCAGATCGGGATGTCGCCGAACGCCCACGCGAAGGGTGACTACCATCCGATGCTCATCGCGGCGCAGCGTTGCGCCAACGACCCGGAATCGATTCCGCGCTCCGAGGTGGTCGAGTCTCTCGCGGCCGCCGGAGGAGACGTGAGGGCAAAGGACGACAACGCCTCGACCGCCCTGCTCTGGGCCGTGCAGACGGGCTGCTCGCCTTCCGCGATACGCGCGCTGCTGAAGGCCGGTTCGGACCCGAACACGAAGGCGAAAGGCGGCGCCACGCCCCTGATGTTCGCCGAAATCTTTCAGCGGACCGAGATCGCCGACATCCTTCGGAAGGCGGGCGCGAAGAAATAGGACGGATGGTCCGGGGGCGCCGAGCCCTCACCGACGAGGAGAATTCCATGAAGATTTCGCCGCTCGCTCTCGCCGTTCTCGCGAGTCTCGCCGCCGCCGCCGCCGCGGGCCAGGCGCGCCCGACGCCGACGCCCGTCCCCGCCGCCCCCACGTCCCCCGCGGATGAGTGGCAGCTCTCGACGACGGCCTGGGGCTACCCGCTCCACCAGCGCATGAGCCTCCGCATCGAGAAGGGAAAGGTCTCGGGCTGGATCTCCGGAGGCGGCAAGCGCGTGCCTCTCTCGGGGACTTCCGACGCCGGCGCCCTGCGGTTCGAGACGAAGAGCGGGGATGAAAAGAACTCCTACAGCGGACGCGTCGAGGCGCAGGGCGACGAGCTCTCCGGCACGGTGGTCTCTCACGACCCCGAGGACTGGGGCGAGTCCCCGCCCTCGACCTGGCGGGCGAAGCGGATCCCCTCGGACAAAGACCGGCCCGCGGCGCCGCGGACTCTCGACTTCGAGCCGACGGAGTTTCACCGCACGTTCTCCTCTTCGATCGCGCCCGTCCTGCGGATCTGGCCGGGCGACGTCGTGCGCACGAAGACGGTCGACGCCGGCGGCGTGGACGAGAAGGGCAAAGGAAGAGTTCTCGGCGGCAACCCCCAGACCGGCCCGTTCTACGTGGAAGGCGCGATGCCCGGCGACGTGATCGCCGTGCATCTGCGGAAGCTTCGGCTCAACCGGACGACCGCGATCAGCGACGACGGGCTCGTGGACCGCGCGATCACCTCCGGCTATGCGGCGGAGCATCGCGACAACGATTTCAAGAACGTGATCTGGAACCTCGACATCGAGAAGGGCCTGGCGTCCCCCGCGAAGCCGACCGAGCACCTGAAGAACCTCGCGGTCCCGGTCCGGCCGATGCTCGGGTGCGTCGGCGTCGCGCCCGGGTTCGGCGGCCCGGCGGTCCGGACCGGCGACTCGGGGCGGATCGGCGGGAACATGGACTTCAGCGAGATCCGGGAAGGCGCGACCGTGTATCTCGGCGTCGCGCAGCCGGGGGCGCTCCTCTACGTCGGCGACGGCCACGCGCTGCAGGGCGACGGCGAGTTGAACGGCAACGCCCTCGAGACCTCGCTCGACGTCGAGTTTTCCGTCGATGTGCTGCGAGAGAAGCGGATCCCGGGGCCGCGAGTCGAAAACGCGGAGCACCTGATGGCGATGGGTCTGTCGGGCTCGCTCGACGACGCCTTCCGGGAGGCGGGATCGGCCCTCGCGGAGTGGATCCAGCAGGACTACAAGCTCACCGGGAAGGAGACGGCCATCCTGCTCGGCGCGGTCGTCGAGTACCAGATCTCCGAGGTCGCGGACCGGAACGTCGGCGTGGTGGCGAAGGTGAAAAAGAAGTACCTGCCGGCGGCAGGCCGGTAGCGGGTCCCGGGGGGGGTTGCCCGCCGATACGGCTCGTCCTTACGGAGAGGCCACTCGTCCGTCCCGGGACCGGCGCCCGCCAGCGACCCGGGCGCAACGCAACCTCGCGCCCGGGTCTTCGTACTCACCTCCATCCGGCGGGCTCTTCCGCCTTCCACAGCACGATGGAGGACATGATGCGCAGGAACTTACCCCTCATTCTCTCGATGACGCTCGCGTTGGTGGCCGGCCTGCCGGCGGCCGGCTGCGCGAAGAAAGACACCGCCGCGGCGCCCGTGGCCGAGGTCAGCACCCCGGTTCCGGCCGGCGACGGAAAGATCCCGATCACGACCGCGTCCGCCGACGCAAAGGCCGAGTTCCTGCAGGGGCGGGATCTGGCCGAGAAGCTCCAGGTCACCGACTCGTATCAGCATTATCAGAAGGCCGTGGCGCTCGATCCCAACTTCGCCTGGGCCGAGTTGAGCGTCGCGAACTCGGCTCCCACCGGCAAGGAATTCTTCGACCACCTGAACAAGGCCGTCGGCCTGGCCGACAAGGCATCCAACGGGGAGCGGCTTCTCATCCTGGCGGCGCAGTCGGGCGCCAATAACGACGCCGTCAAGCAGAAGGAGCACCTCGAGGCGCTCGTGGCGGCGTACCCGAAAGACGAGCGGGCGCATTTCAATCTGGGCGGCTTCTACTTCGGCCAGCAGGACTACCCGAAGGCGATCGAGCACTACAAGAAAGCGACCGAGCTCGCGCCGACGTATTCCACGGCCTTCAACATCCTGGGCTACGCCTACCGGCAGAGCGCCGACTACGGAAATGCGGAGAAGGCGTTCCAGAAATACATCGAGCTGATTCCGAAAGACCCGAACCCCTACGATTCCTACGCCGAGCTGCTGCTCAAGATGGGCCGCTACGACGAGTCGATCGCGCAGTACCGCAAGGCGCTCGCCATCGACCCCAACTTCGTCAACGCGCACCAGGGAATCGCCATGGACCTGCTCTACGCGGGCAAACCCGACCAGGCGGTGGCCGAGCTCGCGCAGCTTTCGAAGAAGGCCAGAAACGACGGAGAGAAGCGGACGGCGATGTTCGCGCGGACCGTCGTCTATTTAGACGGCGGCAACCTCGCGAAGGCGGCGGCGGACGTCGACGCCCAATATTCCCTCGGCAAGACGACGAACGACGTCCCGGCGATGGCGTTCGACCGGGGACTCAAGGGCAACATCCTTCTCGCGATGGGGAAGGCGGACGCGGCGAAGACGGAGTTCGACGAGAGCGTCAAGCTGGTCGAAGGATCGACCCTCTCGGCCGAGGTCAAGGAGACGCGACGCGCGCGCACCACTACAACCTCGCTCGCGTCGCGCTCGCGAAGAAGGATTTCGCCGGGGCAAAGAAGGAAGCGGAGGAGTTTCGCAAAGCCTCCGCGAGCGCGAAGAACCCCTTCCAGGTGAAGATCGTCCACGAGCTCGACGGCATCATCGCGCTCGCCGAAAAGGACTACGACAAGGCAATCGCCGAGCTGCAGCAGGCGAACCAGCAGAATCCCCAGGACCTCTATCGCCTCTGCCAGGCCTACCAGGGCAAGGGCGACGGGGCAAAGGCGGCGGATTTCTGCCGGCAGGCGGCGGAGTTCAACTCGCTGCCCAACCAGAACTACGCGTTCGTCCGGACGAAGGCGAAGGCCGGAGCGGGAAAGAAAGCCGCATAAGCGACGGGCGGGGCGGCGTCGACGCGCCTCCATCCCCGGTCTCCCTCTCCCCGCGCGCCGGGGGAGAGGGCCGGGGTGAGGGGTAGAACTCCGCAGCACGGAGAATCACTGAGAGAGCCGGCGGACGCCGCTCCGACCTCCCGCTCCGCGCGCGCCGGGGAGAGGGGCGGACTTGCACCCTCCCGGCTATTTCCGCGTCAGGATCAGCTCCATCAGCACGTGCTCCTTGCCCGCCGCGTCCGAATTGAACTGCTGGTGGATGAGCTTCTTCCCGCCGTCTTCCAGGTGCGACACGGTCCGCGACACGTGCTCCTGTCCGTGGCTGCCGCCGATCGACACGCTGTAGAGGACGATCTGTTTCCCGTCGAACGGATCGCGGCTCTGGCGGATCGAGACGCGGGTCGAGCGCGAATCGAACCAGAACGTCGTGAACAGCCCCGTCTTCGGATCGAACCCGCTGATGCCGGTGCCCGTGGTCGTCTTGCCATCCTGGTGAAACGTGAAGTCGGACTGGAGGAACCGGCCGTCCTGAACCATCTTCTGTGTGCACTCTCCCGCGGCCCGGTTCACCGGACCGCCGTTCGGCGGATAGAAGTTTCTCTGGACCGTCCACTCCCCTTCGTACGTTTTCAGGTACGCCTGCCCGACGCCGGAACCGGACGGCGGCTCATAGCGGGCCTGGAAGTCCTTCGGGGTGGTCGCCGCTACGGGCGGAGTCGATGAGGGCGGCGTCGTCTGCTGCGCGAAGGCGAAGCCGCTCACGAGCGTGAGGATCGAAACGACCGGATACCTTCTCGAAGCCGCCGTTCGAACGAACATCATCCGAGTCTCCTTTTCGTCACGTCCATCTGCCGACGCGTGCAGGAGCGATGTATCACTTCCGGG
>JALYUA010000166.1 GCA_030854005.1 Acidobacteriota bacterium | reverse complement strand
CCTCCTGGCGGAAGTCGCCTTTCCCGATCCGGCAAGGGGTCTCTCCGAGTATCCGCACCGGCTCTCCGGCGGGCAGCGGCAGCGAGCCTTTCTCGCCATGGCGCTCGCGCGCGACCCCGCGCTTCTGGTCGCCGATGAGCCCACCGCGAGTCTCGACGCGACGGTGGCCGCCGACGTCCTCGATCTTCTCGATCGGCTCCGGCGGGAGCGGGGCCTTGCGACCATCCTCATCACGCACGACCTTTCCTCCGCCGCGCGGCGGGCCGATCGGGCGCTCGTGCTCTACGCGGGCCGCGTCGCCGAAGAGGGGCCGGCGCGGTCGGTCTTCTTCGATCCCCGGCACCCGTACACGCGCGCGCTCGTGGCGTGCGTACCCCGCCTGTCGGACGCAGCCCGCGGCCCAGCGCGTGGCCGCCTTCCGTCGATCCCGGGATCCGTGCCCGATCTCGCGTTCCGCCCTCGCGGATGCTGCGCCTTCGCTCCCCGATGCCCGGACCGGTTCGCCCCGTGCGACGAAGCGGAGCCTCTCCTCTATCCCGCGGGAGCGTCCCTCGCGCGATGCTTCCTCTACGGCCCGGCCCGAGATCCCGGGATGGGCCTTCCCCGGTGACGGCCCGGCCGGCGGAGCGCTCGCTCGACGCGCCTCTCCTTCTCGAGGCCACCGATCTGCGGAAGGTCTATCGGGAGCCCGGGAGCGGAAATCCCGTGATCGCGGTAGACGGCGTGTCCTTCTCGATCCGCGCGGGCGAAACGCTCGCCCTGGTGGGCGAGTCGGGCAGCGGCAAGACGACGATCGGGCGCCTGGTCGCGCGGCTCGAGAGCGCGGACGGAGGCACGATCCGGTTCGACGGCGAGGACTGGCTCGCGCTCTCCGGGGGGGTGCTTCGGAAAAAACGCCGGGATCTCCAGGTCGTGTTTCAGGATCCGCAGACCTCGCTCAATCCCCGCATGCGTGTCGGAGACCAGGTGGCCGAGCCCCTCCGGGTTCAGCGGCTCGCGCCGCGCCGGGATCTCGCGACGCGCGTCGCGCGCCTTCTGGAGGAAGTCGGTCTCGACCCGGCGGCGGCCGCTCGTTTTCCGTCGGAATTTTCCGGCGGGCAGCGTCAGCGCGTCGCCATCGCGCGCGCGCTGGCGACGCGGCCGCGCCTGCTCGTCTGCGACGAGGCCGTGTCTGCCCTCGACGCCTCGATCGCCGCGCAGATCGTGAATCTGCTCCTGGACCTCCAGCGCGACCTCGGTCTCGCGTACCTCTTCATCTCGCACGATCTCCCTCTCGTCGCCCGGGTGGCCGACCGCGTCGCGGTCCTCTACCTCGGCCGGATCGTCGAGGAGGGATCGCCGGCGGACGTCTTCGGGCGGCCGCTCCACCCGTACACGGCGGCCCTCGTTTCGTCGGTCCCGCGCGAGGGGGCCGGGGAGGCGCCTCCCCGCATCTCCCTGCCGGGCGAGCCCGGTGCGGGGCTCGCGTGGGAGCAAGGATGCGGCTTCGCGCCCCGATGCCCGATCGTCCGGCCGCGCTGCCGGGAGGAGACCCCCGCCCTCGAGGAGGTCGTGCCGGGGTCGCGGGCCGCCTGTTTCTACCCGGGAGAGCTCCGGGTCCCGGCCGTCTAGCGACGCGCCGCGAGGAGCTGTCAGCTATCAGCATTCAGCTCTCAGCCAAACGAAACGCCCGAAGGCCCCTCGTCCAGAATCGAACGAAAACCTCAGCGCCGGCATATGGGTGTCAGAAAACTCACTGGCCGAAGCTGACAGCTGGCAGCTGAGAGCTGAAAGCTGCCTATTGGTGGTTTATGATGCCGCCCCGGTTTCCCCAGGATCCAGCGCGGCTGTGACAAGGCGTCGCTGCGCGCGAAACATTCGGACCCCAGACTGCGTAGTAGGGGTGACGAAGGAGTAACGGAATGAAGAGGTTCCCCAAGTTCTGGACGGCTCGCGCCGTCGCTCTGTTTCTCGGCGCGACCTGCGCCTTTCCCGCCTTCGGGCAGGACCGCACCGTCCTCTCCGCCCGCCCCGGCGAGCGTCACACGATCCCGCTGCCCGCCCCGACGGCGCAGGGAATCCCGCTTTCGCTCTCCCAGGCCGTGGCCCTCGGGGTCGCGAACAACGAAGACCTGAACGTCTCGGTCAACGCCGCCCAGTCCTTCGAGTACTCGATCCTCCAGAACAAGGGCATCTTCGACCCGCTCGTCAGCGCCGCCGTCGGCCGCTCGCACTCGGAGATTCCGGCGGCGTCGACGATCACGTCCGGAGTCTTCGACGACACGACCTTCTCAGGCAACGTCAGCCAGCTCACTCCCCTGGGGGGGGTGTTCCAGCTCGGGTTCAACGGAACGCGGGAAACGACGAACAACACCTTCGCGCAGGTGAACCCCTCGTATGCCGGCGGTCTCATCCTTTCGATGAACCAGCCGCTCCTGCGCAACTTCGGGACGCTGCCCACCACCTGGCTCATCCGGATCGCGAGGAACACCCGGGACTCCGCCTATCAGGACCTGCTCCGGTCCGTGCAGGCGACCGTCAACTCGGTCGAGCAGGCGTACTGGGATCTTGTTTATTCGCTCCAGAACCTCGAGGTCAAGCGCGAGTCGCTGCGCATCGCGCAGGATTTGAACCGCATCACCCGGATCAAGATCGACGTCGGCTCGCTGGCGCCGATCGACATCACGCAGACCGAGGTGGGAATCGCGACCGCGGAGCAGGACATCATCACGGCGGAAGGCCTGATCGGAGATGCCCAGGACCGCCTGAAGCGGCAGCTGAATTTCGTCGGTCCGGGGCAGGTCACGATACCCATCGTGCCGACGGACCAGCTCTCGACGGAGGACGTGTCGATCAAGGTCGAAGAGGGAACGGCCCTCGCGCTCAAGCGGCGGCCCGAAGTCCTTTCGACGGGGTACCAGCTCGCGTCCGACCAGATCCGCTACGAGTACTACAGCAACCAGACCCTGCCGGGGCTGAACCTGGTCGGAAGCTACGGCTCACGCGGCCTCGCGGGCATGTCGGTCGACCCGTTGACGGGCGCCGTCACCGATACCAATTTCTCGCAGACGTATCAGGATGTCTTCAATCGCCGCAACAAGAACTGGTCGGTCGGCCTGAACTTTTCTTACCCGATCTTGAACCGCGGCGCCCGGGGCGCGAAAGGCGTGGCGCGTTACACCTTCGAGTCCGACAAGGCCAGGCTCGCGACGGTCGAGCAAAACGTGATCGTCGAGGTCCGCGGAGCGGCCCGGGCGATCGACACCGCGCAGCGGTCCATCGTCGCGGCGCGCAAAGGCCGGGAGCTCGCCGAGCGGAACCTCGACGCCGAGAAGAAGAAGTTCGACAACGGCATGAGCACGACGTTCCAGGTCAACCAGATCCAGCGCGACCTCTCGGCGGCGCGGACGAACGAACAGGCGGCGCTGGCGATCTACCGCAAGGCTCTCTCCCAGTATCACTACGCCATCGCCGACAACCTCGACTGGAAGGGGATTCAGGTCGAAGGCATGCCGGATTCGGCGCCGCCGCCCGTTGCGGACGTGAGGCCCGGCAGCCGGTGAGCGAATCGGGAGCTGCGGCGCCGACCCCGGCGCCGCAGGCCGTCTCGGCGCCGGCGCGTGTGATCGGCACTTTCTTCTCTCCGGTCTCGACCTTTCAGTCGATCGCCGCGCGTCCAGGTTTTCTGCTGCCCCTGGCTCTCTGGATCGCCGCCTCGCTTCTCGTCAGCGCCTTCATCCTTCCGCGTATGGATTACGAGGGGATGACGCGGGCGCGCCTCGAGAAGGCCGGGCAGTCGATCTCGGAGGACCGGATCCAGGCGCAGGTCGCGATGCAGAAGCGGATCGCGCCGAAGATCACGATCGCGATCGGCGCCCTGGCCCCCGTGATCATCACGCTCCTGGTCACTCTCGTTTTCTGGGCGTCGTTCAAGGCGTTCGGGTGGGATTTTTCCTTCAAGCAGGGGATCGGCGTCACGTCCCACGCGTTTCTTCCGGGCGTGCTGGGAGCACTGATCCTGATCCCGGTCCTCTCGTCGAAGGAAACGATCGACCCGCAGAACATGAGCGACCTGCTCCGCTCCAACCTCGGTTTCTTGGTCGAGCGGAAGGCCTCGCCGGCGCTCCATTCGCTGCTCGGATCGCTCGACCTGTTCGCGATCTGGACGATGGTTCTGTTGACCATCGGGTACGCCGCCGCGGCCCGGATCTCCCGAAAGGCCGCCGGCGCCATCGTGGTGGCCCTCTGGGCGGTGTACATTCTGGGCAAAGCCGGGCTGGCCGCCCTGTTCTCCTAGGAGACGCTCCTGAGCCCGATTGGCACAACCCTGCACCCTCGAATCCGTATGAATCCCCAAGAGGACACGACATCGCCATGCTGATCGACATCCGGGACATCACGAAGGTCTACCAGATGGGGCAGGAGCAGGTGCACGCCCTGTCCGGGGTCACCGTGGGAGTTGACCGGGGAGAGTACGTCGCCGTCATGGGGCCTTCGGGCTCCGGCAAGTCGACGTTGATGAACCTGATCGGATGCCTCGACACGCCGAGCTCCGGTTCCTACGTGTTGAACGGCCGGGAAGTCGCTCAGATGACGGACGACGAGCTGGCGGCGATCCGCAACCAGGAGATCGGGTTTGTGTTCCAGACGTTCAATCTGCTGCCGCGCACGAGCGCCCTCCAGCAGGTCGAGCTGCCTCTCGTCTATTCCGGGCTCGGCCGCAAGGAGCGGCGGGAGCGCGCGATCAAGTCGCTCGAGTCCGTCGGTCTCGCGGACCGGATGTCGCACCACCCGAATGAGCTGTCGGGCGGCCAGCGGCAGCGCGTCGCCGTCGCGCGGGCGCTGATCAACAACCCCTCCATCCTGCTCGCCGACGAGCCCACCGGGAACCTGGACTCTCAGACCGGCAACGAGATCATGGCCCTCTTCGAAGACCTGAACCGGCGCGGCAATACGATCGTCCTCGTGACCCACGAGGAAGACGTCGCCGCGCACGCCCGGCGGATCGTCCGGCTGCGCGACGGCAAGATCCGCGAAGATCAGCCAAACGATCCCGCCGTTCTGGCCAGGTGAAAGAGTCAACAGTTCTCAGTCATCCGTTCAGTCATCCGTTCAGTCATCCGTTCAGTGGTCGCATGCCTCCCCTCGAGACGGGAAACTGAAGACTGACGACTGAAAGCTATTCAGGCTCCAGCTCCAGCACCTTCGCGTCGGCATCCTTTCCGATCGTGAAGTACCGCCCGGACTTCCACATCGGAAGGAAGTTCCGGTAGCCGCTCGAGAAGGGATTGCCCGACTGACCGGTCGTGTGCACGTAGAGCGACGCGGGGAGGTCGGAGAGGTCGATGATCTCGCGGTAGCTCGGCCCGTCGGTCATGCGGAAGCTTCCGTCTCGCCGGTACGCGCCCACGTTCACCGTGGACGCATCGCCGCCCTGCCCGGTTTCCAGGCTGAAGAGGCGCGACAGCACGGGGACTCCGTCGAACGCGGCGTGAGGAAAACGCGCCCGGTGCAACCGTTCCCATCGCCAGTTGCGCTGATCGGCGCCGAGCCGCGCCCGGAGCAGGACGACCGCCCGCGACAGAGTCTCGCTCTTCAAGTCCGCGCACGTCTCCCGCCGGGGCGTCCGGACGTCGTCGCACCAGGGTGAATCGGCCGCGAGCGCCTGGATGAGGAACCGGGAGCGCACTGCCGGCGCGACGGGCTCTCGGAGCTCGTCCTCGGGAATGGTCGAGAGTGCCGCATACCACGCCGCGTAGATCGACGCCGGGACGGAATCGGGCGAGAAGTCGCCCTTCCACCCGCGTAGACGATCGAGCGCCGCGGCGCTCGACCGGTCGGAAGGGCGCGTGTCGAGCAGGAGGGGAAGAAGGTCGCGCGCCTGGTAGGACACGCGGTCGAGCTGGATCGCCCGCACGTCTTCGCGCGTCAACCGCGGGGTCGAGACGATGCGGTCCTCGATGCGGCGCGCGCGATACGGCTCGGGCCAGTCGCCCGCGAGCGGCCAGGGATACGCGTTCGAGACGACGCGGTTGTTAGCCGTGACGACATACCCGCGCGCCGGATCGAACGTCCGCGGGAGCCTCTCGAAGGGGATGAATCCGGTCCAGTCGTCCGCTCCGTCGCCCGGGACCGGCAGGAGGCCGTCCGAGCGCGGTCGGATCGGAATGGCGCCGGATGCCGTGTAGCCGATGTGCCCATCCACGTCGGCGTAGACGAAATTCTGGCCCGGGGCGTGGAGCAGCGCGACTCCCGCGAGGAAAGTCGTCCAGTCCTTCGCCTCGTCGATCGTCAGGAACGCCTCGCCGGTCCGGTCGCCGGGATCGAGCCCGGTCCAGCGCAGCGAGACGGGCGCGGAGAGCCGGTCGGCGCCGGAGATTACGTCGGTCACGACGGGACCGTGAACGGTCGTCCGAACCGGAAAGCGAATGTCCGCGCCGCCGCGCACGCGCAGAATCTCCATCCGGGTTTCGAAAGGAACCGATTGCCCTTTCCAGAGATAGCGGGAAGGATCCTTCGGATCGACGCGCTCGAGGTAGAGGTCCTGCACGTCCGGCTCGAGGTTCGTGAGGCCCCAGGCGATGCGGTCGTTGTGGCCGATCACGATTCCCGGGAGGCCGGGCAGCGTCGCGCCCTCGACGGCGAGCCCCGGCGCTTCTAGGCGCGCGAGGTACCAGATCGAAGGCGTTCTCAGGCCCAGGTGGGGATCGTTGGCGAGCAGCGGCTTGCCGGACCGGGTGCGCGACCCCGCGATGACCCAGTTGTTGCTGCCAACGGCCTCCCCGCCGAAGCCGAGACGCGCAGCCAGAGCGAAGGCGTCTTCGAGCGACTGCCACCCGGCGCGCGAACGCGTCCTGCGCGCTCTCGTGCGGGGACGCGGAGCGGAAGCCGGGGCGGCCGCCGAAACGGGCGCCTGCCACTCCTCGTCCCGCAGGATCGTCGGCGCTGCGGGAACGGCGGGAAGGAGCTCCGCGGCTCGATCCGGACCGACCTGGGCGACGAGCTTCGCCCGCCGGATCTCCGCCGCCGCGTTGCCCGCGAGGTCCCACGCCATCAGCTTCGACCAGACGAGACAGTCCGCGTCGTCGAAGGGCTCGATCCGGATCCGGAGGATGGTGGTCTCGATCGGCCGGGTCATGCTCGAGGCGAGATAGGCGTTGACCCCGGACCGATAGGCGGAAACGCGGCGCCTCGCCATGGGAGAGAGAGCGGTCAACGCGCTCTCGGCGGCGCGGCGAAAGCCGACGGTGCGGAGAAACCGGTCGGTCGGAAGGAGCTTCGGCCCGAGCGCCTCCGCCAGGCGGCCGGAGCCCACCCGCCGCTGGAGCTCCATCTGCCAGAGGCGGTCCCTCGCGTGCGCCCACCCCAGACCGAAGAGGGCCTCCTCGAACGTCGCCGCCCGGATCGTCGGCACGCCCCGGCGGTCCGTCTCGATTCGAATGGGTCCGCGCAGCCCGGCGACGCGCAGGTGTCCGCTCCGGACGGGGAAGGTCGAGAGGATCAGCGCGGCGATCGCGAAGAGCGCCACGCCGCCGAAGAGCGCGATCCCGGTCAGGATCTTCCTGGCCGGGCCGCTGGTCCGCGTTCGGCGCACTCCTATTTCACGGAGCCGGAAGAAACGAGCGGCCGGACGATCGACGTCAGCACGTCGGGTCTACCCGCGTCGCGTTCGAGCCGCGGATATCGTTCTCCGCCGGAATACTCCAGGCGGTACGTGCGGTAGAACTCGCCGTTTTCAACGAGGAGCTCCAGGGGAGCCTTCGCGGAGCCGTGGATGGCGTCGCGCAACGATTCGCGGCTCCAGTGCCGGCCGTTGACGGCGACCAGGCGCATCCCGGGGCCGATGCCTGCGCGCGCGGCGGGGGAGTCGGGGACGACGTCCGGGATCTCTCCCTCGTCGGA
The DNA here is from genome assembly GCA_030854005.1 of Acidobacteriota bacterium. GTDB lineage: Bacteria > Acidobacteriota > Thermoanaerobaculia > UBA5066 > Gp7-AA6 > JALYUA01. Next base: position 583 of record JALYUA010000166.1, on the reverse strand, counting down.
GACGGCGAACCCCAGCGAATAACGCACGTCCGTCGTCTTGCCGGCGAGCTCGCGCGCCTTCTGCATCTCGGAGGGCGTGTCGACCCAGGTCAGCTTCCATCCGCTCGCGACGATGCCGTTGACCGGGGCCTGCGGAGAGGTCGACTGCAGCCGCTCCGTCCAGAACTTCTTCCAGTCCCAGGCCGCGACGCGGTTCAAGGTGGCGAAGACGTCTTCCGCCGTATAGGGCTCGACGGCCGGCGCGCCGTTGCGGCCCCCGTAAAAGAGGCGGCAGAAGTCGTCGAGGCTCTTCTTCCCGCGTGTCTCCCGGCGGATGAGCGTGTCCGCCTCGAGCCACAGCAGGCTGCTCTCCGGATAGAAGTCGACACCTCGCCTCCACGAGGCCCAGGCGGACCGGGCGCCGTAGAGGACCTGTGCCGCGACGGCCGTGTCCGCGAGAGGCCGCCAGGACCTTCCCCGCGTCGCCTCCATGTCGGCCGCGGTGATCGCGAGGACCTCTCGGTATTGTTCGGCGCTCACGTTGCCCGTGCGCGCGGAGAGGATTTCTCCCAGATACTGCGTCAGGCCTTCGTACACCCAGAGG
>JALYUA010000148.1 GCA_030854005.1 Acidobacteriota bacterium | reverse complement strand
CACCGCAACCCTCGCCGAGTACGTCTCCTGGTGCAAGGACCATCTCAAGGGGTTCCACCATGTCCACAAGGTGTGGAGCAAGCGCGCCCAGGAGCTGTTCTACAACCCCGATGGAACGGACGCGGTGGGGCTGACCGGAAGCGTGTCGGGACCGGGCGTGTTCGCGGTCGCCTACATGAAAATGTCCGTCAAGTTGACGGCCCACCAGATGGACGCCTTCGACCCGAGCAACCCGAAGTGCAAGTGAATCTGGTTACGCAGGTTCGGTAGCCCCCGCGGACAGTCCCGAGAAGGCACACCGCCTCACCCCCGCGCCCGGGGGAGAGGCGGGGTAAGGAGGTGAGCTGTCGCAGCGCGTGGAGGTCATCGGCAGCGGACCAGCCCCTCAACCCAGCTCGCAAGACTTACTCCTCTCCCCCGCGCCCGGGGGAGAGGCGGGGTGAGGGGGTTAGTTGTCGCAGCGCGGTGGCGGTCATCGGCGTCGGACCAGCCCCAGCCCTCTCCCGCCGGGAGAGGGAGGTTTACGTGTCATCTGCCCCGCGTTGAAACGCAGTGAGGCTCCACTCTCCCGCCGGGAGAGGGTGGCTCACGTGTCATCCGCCCCGCGTCGAGTTTCTATTTCGCTTGCACCGGCACCCGGGTGCACAGCGTGTCGTGGTGGCCGGCCATGTGCTCGCGCAGCTCCAGGCCCGGCTCCTGCGTGAGCCCCGCCCGGCGTTCCCGCGCCTCCGCCTGCGGATCGTCCTGCTGAGCGGCGTAGTCCTTCCAGTCGTTGTAATGGGTGACATAGAGGTAATCCCACGAGGAGCCGTCGCGGTGCTGCAGGATCACGGTGTCGGCCGGGCGAAGGCTGCTCGCCGCGACCTTCTTGAGCGAGTCTTCGAGCTTCGCGCGGTGGCCCGCGGCGCCGCGATAGTCGGAGACGACGTAGACGTCCTTTCCGGCCGCGGCGGCGCCCGCCTGCGGCTGCCCGATTCCCATCGCGCGCGAGAATTCCGCCCACGACGGCCCCTGCGCGTAGGTGTCCGTGTGCCACTCGCGCATCTCCCGTTCGGGGGTGCCGATCGGCGAGGACGCGTCGATGGTGGCCTTCGGTCCGAGGTGCTGGATCGCCGCGAAATCCCAGTCGTCGCCATCCGCGTGACGAAGGACCAGCACGTGCGTCGGCATGGGCGTGCCGGCGGCAGGATTCTTCAGGCTGTTGAGCACGTCGGCGAGCTTTCCCGGGGCGGCCTTGACGAAGTGCACCATGTAGAGATCGGTGCGATTGGATGCGGCGGGAGCGCCGCTTGCGGGCTGTCCCTGCGAAGCCTGCTGCGCCAGGGCTGCGGATGCGACGAGGCAGGACAGAATCGCGGCGAGTAGTCCCCGAGTTTTCATGGATCCTCCGGTCGCTGGTGAATTTTTGGATGCGCGAGGCGCATGTTGGTTTGGCGCATCGTACACCCGGTCGCGCGCGCCGAGTGAGGCTTCGGTGTGACGAGGTGCAGATCGAAGAGGGGCAGAGCCACCGCAAGCGGCTCCCCCGCCGGGAGAGGGTGATTACCGTGTCATCTGGCCCTCGGCGAGTCGCAGCTAGTCTCCACGCAAGGCGACCATCGGATCGACCTTCATCGCACGGCGCGCCGGGATGTAGCACGCCAGGCCCGCCACGGCGACCAGCGTCGCGGCGACCGCGACGAACGTCAGCGGATCCGTCGGATCGACCCCGAAGAGCAGCGACTGGATCGTGCGCGCGGTCGCGAGCGACGCCGCCACTCCGATCGCGACGCCGATGAGCGTCGTCCTCATTCCCTGCCGCAGGATCATTCCCATCACGTCGGCCGCTTTCGCACCGAGCGCCATCCGCACGCCGATCTCGCGGGTTCTCTGCGCGACGCCGTACGCCACGACTCCGTAGACTCCCGCCACGGCGAGGAGCAGTGCCGTCAGCGCGAACACCACGACCAGCATCAGGTTGAACCGCCGCGACCCGAGGGACGCGGAATAGATTTCCGAGAACGTCCGGAAACGCGGCGGCGTCTCCGGCGCTTCCTCGCGGACGATCGCCCTCGCGGCGGCAATGACGCCGGAAGCATGCGATCCCGTGTGCATCACAACGCTGAAGTCCGTTCGCGGGCGCTGGAGCAGGTTCACGTAGACGATCGGCCGGGGCGGCTGCTCGAGCCCGTTCTCGCGCGTGTCGCCGGCCACGCCCACGATCGTCAGGAGATGCAGGTCGCCGTCCATGTTGCCGAACTGGATCGTCTTCCCGATCGGGTCCTGGCCCGGCCACCGCGATTTCGCGAGGGCCTCGTTGATGACCGCCGCGTGCGGCGCTTCGAACGCGTCCCGCCGGTCGAAGAACCGGCCGCGCTTCAACGGAATGCCGAGCGCCTGCAGGTATTCCGGCGTGGCGGCGCAGAAATCGGCGTTCCCCCGGCGCTCGACCTGAGCCGCGAAACGGCGGTAGTCCTTGAAATCCGTGAAGTTCTCCTGCGGGCTCATCAGCAGAAACATGCCGTCCGGAAGGCCGCCGTCCATCGGGACCGCGTTGACGGCCGCGACCTGCGACACACCGGGGATCGTGTGGAGCCGGTCGATCAGCCTCGCCGTGAACTGGGCCTCCCGCGCGCGGAAGGCCGTTCGAGCGTCGAGCGGCACGTCGCCGGCATCGGGCCGGTGCAGGTCGATCGTCACGATGTTTTCGGTGCGAAACCCGGGGTCGACGGACAGCACCCGCAGGAGGCTCCTTCCCAGAAGTCCGGCGCCGGTCAGCAGCGCGAGGGTCATCGCGAGCTGCGCCGCGACGATCGCGCGGCCGACCGTCTGGCCGTGGCGCGTCCCGACGTTTCCGCGGCTGCCTTCCCCCATCGTCTCGCCCGGCGCGCCGGAGGTCGCGCGCACGGCGGTGACGATGCCGAGCACGACGGCCGCCAGAAACGAGATGCCGGCCGCGACGGCGAGGACGGGCCACCGGACCGCGATCTCGGCCAGGCGCGGAAGATCCTGCGGCGCGAGAGCGAGCAACGCACGCAAGAGACCGAGCGCCGTGAGGACGCCCACGAGGCAGCTCACCCCGGAGAGCAGAAGCGTCTCTGTGATGAACTGCCGCACGATGCGCGAGCGCCCGGCACCGAGCGCGTTTCGGATCGCGAGCTCGCGCCCCCGCTTCGACGCCTGCGCGAGGAGGAAATTCGCCACGTTCGCGCACGCGACGAGCAGCAGAAACGCCACGGCGCCGAGCAGGATGTAGAGCGGGGAGCGCACCCGGCGCGTCAGCGAAGCCTGCAGGGGGGCAGCCGCGGCGCCCCGCAGGAGAAACTCGTTCTGCTCGGGCGACTGCCGAACAATCGTGCGGGCGATGACGTCGAGATCCGCGTTTGCCTGTGCGACCGTCACGCCGTCGCGGAGGCGCCCGATCGCGAAGGAGTTGTGGGACGTGCGGCTCGTGCTCGGGGCGTCGAGCTCGCCCGGCACCCAGAGGTCCGCCTTTTCGGGGAACTCGAAGCGCTCCGGAAGGACGCCCACCACCGAATAGATGCGGTCCTGGATGCGGAGCTTCGCGGTCGAAAGATCGAGCGTCGATCCGAGGTGCTGCTTCCAGTAGCGGTGGCTCGCGAGGAGAACGGGCGCGGCGCCCGGATGGGCGTCGCCCGCTCCGAAGCCGCGCCCGAGCGATGGATGAACGCTCAGGACGTCCAAGAAATCGCGCGTCACCGTCGCGTAGCCGGTGCGCGTGGGTCCGGTCGGGCCGAGGACGCTCGCGATTCCGTCCCGGTATTGCGCCATCGCCTGGAACGTGTGATTTCCGGTGCGGAAGTCGGCGAAGTTCGGATCGGCCACGCGGGACCACGTGCCCCTGGAGTTCACCTCCCAGATCGCGGCCAGCCGATCCGGCTTCGGATACGGCAGCGGTTGGAGGAGGACGCCGTAAACGACGCTGAAGATCGCGGTCGTTGCTCCGATGCCGAGTGCCAGCGTCAGGATCGCCAGGGAGCTGAACCCGGGGCTCCTGGCCAGAGCGCGAGCGGCGTATTTCAAGTCCTGGATCGCTCCCATGCCGTCCTCCTGTTCCGAGGTCCGGGGTCTTTACTCTCGTTACGCAAAGAGGCTCCCGGAAGTTCTGGGACTCTCCTTTTACGGCGGAAGTCCGGTCGATCGGGTAACGCCGCCGTAGTCCTGACTTCGGCCGCCGTCACGCCACCCTGTTCGCAGGCTCAGGCGATCGGGCTCACCGCTCTTCGGCCGCTACCGACCCGCCGGCTCGGGCCGTCGTCGTGTGCAGGCCCCAGAGCGCGAGCGCGAGCACCAGGCCCATCGCGATCGCGCCGATGTAGAAGTACCAGGCGGAAGGGTCCGGGGTCATCACCCAGTACTCCAGCCAGTATTCGCAGGTGCGGCAGACGAGCGCCGCGAGCAGGCCGAAGCGGATCGCAATCATGACGAGAACACCGGTCGTCACCGCGGCCATCGGCAGCGTCACGGCCGGCAAGGGCGCTCCGAGGTAGTTCGCCGAAAAGAGGACCGCCACGATGATCGCGGCGAGCCACTCCAGGCGCACGAGGCGCCGGACGAACACGAGGAACATCACGAGCGCGAGGACCCACCAGATCGTGTACGCCGGGGAGTTGATCAGCCACGCGATGCCGTTTCGGACGCTCGACGGATCGCTCAGGAGGCCGCGCGGAATGGGAGGAAGCTCGCCGAGCCAGATCGGAATGTAGCGGCGGATCGGGCCCATCAGGATCCCGATCAGGGCGCCCGCGGACGCACCCACGACGAGATCCCGTCCGACGAGCGGATCCTTCCAGCCTCCCGC